>CAKRLN010000005.1 GCA_934359535.1 uncultured Lachnospiraceae bacterium | reverse complement strand
TATGCCTGGAAAGAGCAGGCTGACAAGCTATCTTCTGAAGAAATCAGTAAAGACAAATACGATGAGTGGCGTTACCACTACCCAGAGTTTGATACTACGCAAACATGGGCGAAAGTTCCTTCGCAAGAACTTAGTGATGTACTTACTGAAGCCTTCAAAAATCACTTAAAAGATGACTAATCCTAAAATACCAACTAAAAAGGAGAACAATTATGACACTTGCCGAATGGCACTCAACACTGTTTCAATTCATAGGAATTGTGCTCAGCTTCTTAGCATTAGTAGCATCTATAATTGCGGTCATTTTGACTTACAAAAATTTATCTGAAATGAAAAAGCAGCTACATGAGCAACAAAAACAATATTTCGATCAAAATCGTGGTAATCTCATATTTTATGTTCAAAAAAGTATAACAGGTATAACGCACGACTTAATTATCAAAAACTTTGGTAATTCTCCTGCAAAACTTCTGTCATTAAAAATTACTCCCGATTTGGATTGGAAGAAAGCTGGTCAATCTAATATAGATGATTTTAATATTTCCAAACTAAACAACATTTTTCTTGCCCCGCAACAACATATCGGAACTATCTTTGATTTTTCAAACTTCAATGAAACCGAGTTGAATATTGAAATTTGTTACTCTACTTGCGGTCAAACCTTTACAGAACAATACAAAGTAGATTTAAACTATCTCCATAAAGTTTTAAGCCTTGAACCACAAATCAACGATGAATTATCTGCTCTAAAGCAAATAAACAAATCATTAACCTCTCTTTCCGATAAATTTATCTAAAGACGACAAAAAGCCCTTAGCTATGAGTTTTATACCCACAGCTAAGGGCTTTTTAGATAAATATGGATTTATTTGTTGCACAACCACCTGTCAATTATTCTTTAACCCTAAAACCACCGGGTTACAAGAATAATGGCTCTCATGCAACTGTTATCAATTTGTTATCAAAAGACTTTTAAAAATGCTGCAAACCCGCATAAACGCTGGCTTTACTAAGCATTTTTGTTTATTCAAACTCAATCGTCCCAGGTGGCTTACTCGTTAAATCATAGAATACGCGATTCACCCCTTTGACCTCATTAATAATTCTGCTCATAACGGTCTGAAGTACTTCAAACGGAATCTCGGCAGATTCTGCAGTCATAAAGTCTACTGTTGTAACAGCACGGAGTGCAACGGCATAATCATAGGTTCGTTCGTCACCCATAACACCTACGGAGCGCATATTGGTAAGTGCTGCAAAGTACTGGTTTGGCATCCAGGATGGTGCTTTTCCTGTCTCTTTCTGGTATGCCGCAGCAGCTTTGTCAACCTCTTCGCGATAGATCGCATCTGCGTCCTGCACGATACGAACCTTCTCTCCATTAACCTCTCCGATAATACGAATTCCAAGACCAGGACCTGGGAATGGCTGGCGGAATACAAGATGCTCCGGAATTCCAAGCTCAAGTCCGGCTTTTCTTACCTCGTCTTTGAACAGATTGCGGAGCGGTTCGATGATCTCTTTGAAATCAACGTAGTCCGGAAGTCCTCCAACATTGTGGTGGGATTTGATCACTGCGGATTCTCCGCCAAGACCACTCTCTACAACGTCCGGATAAATGGTTCCCTGTGCAAGGAAATCCACAGCTCCAATTTTCTTTGCTTCCTCTTCAAATACACGGATGAATTCCTCTCCGATAATCTTACGCTTTGCTTCCGGCTCTGTCACACCTGCAAGCTTTTTGTAATATCTTTCCTGTGCATTCACGCGGATGAAGTTTAAGTCGAACTGGCCATCTGGTCCAAATACACTCTCAACCTCATCGCCCTCATTCTTTCTGAGCAGACCGTGGTCTACGAATACGCAGGTGAGCTGTTTTCCGATTGCTCTGGATAAAAGTCCTGCCGCAACAGATGAATCTACTCCACCGGATAATGCAAGCAGTACCTTTCCGTCTCCAACCTTTTCACGGATTTCTTTAATGGTATTCTCAACAAAAGAATCCATTCTCCATGTTCCGGCACAACCACAGACACCTCTTACAAAGTTATGCAGCATCTTGCTTCCCTCTTCGGTGTGAAGCACCTCTGGGTGGAACTGGATTGCAAAGAGCTTTTTCTCTCTGTTTTCTGCAGCTGCCACCGGGCAGTCTGCGGTATGCGCAGAAATCTCAAATCCTGGTGCAGCTTTTGAAATATAATCAAAATGGCTCATCCAGCAGATTGTGGTCGGCTTTACATTTCCGAATAATGGGGATGTAGTGTCTACCATGACCTCTGTTTTTCCATATTCACGCACTGGTGCTTTCTCAACCTTGCCGCCTAATACGTGCATCATAAGCTGTGCACCATAGCAGAGTCCTAACACCGGAATGCCAAGCTCGAATAATTCTTTTGTATAAGTCGGGGAATCCGGCTCATAGCAGCTATTTGGTCCGCCGGTCAAAATAATTCCCTTCGGATTCATGGCTTTGATCTGCTCGATGTCAGTTCTGTAGGAATAGATTTCACAGTAAACATTGCATTCTCTGACACGTCTTGCAACCAGCTGGTTATACTGACCGCCAAAGTCAATGACGATTACTTTTTCCTGATCCATTGATAGTTTTCCTCCTGTTAAATGTACATTACTATTATTTCTATTATAAAGAAGGATTTTCACATTGACAAGCCCTAATTGACTGCTGCGCTGCTATTTTCCCTCATCCAAAAGGCACTCCTTTCATCAACATGAAAATAAAAGCCAGGTCATAACACAAAAGCACAGCCCGGATATTTGGGCTGTGCATGGCTAAAATGGTATATATAAGATGAATCTACATCTCATCCATCGTCGGATAGGATGCGATCGCCCCTGCTTTTAATACGCTCTTTGCGCAGTAGCGGTTGGAAAATTCCAGATATGCTTCCATTTTTTCTTTGGAAACATCTGCAAGGGAATTAAGATCAATTCCATCAGCGGAAAGCTGATAGAGGAAGGAACCGATAAATGCATCCCCTGCACCGGTTGTATCATAAGCGTCGACTTTATGTCCTTTTACGGATGCTTTGGCATTCCTGGTGTAGCACTCTGCGCCATCTGCTCCTTTGGTGTAGACAACCATCTGGACATCTCCCGTAAACAACTGATCCCTTGCCTCTTCCACCGTTTTTTACCGGTAATAAATTCAATCTCTTCATCAGATACTTTCAGGATATTGGCTTTTGGCATAAATTCAAGAATTGCGGCTTTAAGGTCACTCGCATTTTTCCAGAGTGCCAGCCGGATATTCGGGTCAAAGCTGATAATCGCCCCCGCTTCCTTTGCATATTCTATGGCCTTTTTATGAGCATCCTTCATTGGAAAATTTCCAAGAGATACCGAACAAAAGTGAAGCAACAAAGGCAAGTGAGGTATTTGCCTCTTTTGTGCGAAGTACATGGGCTGTTCCAATATTATAATGAGAGAATTCTTCGACAATTTTATCCCCAAACGGATCATCGCCAAGCTGTGTAATCATCTCTGCCGCTCCGCCTAACTTCCGGTAGGCTCCACATACATTTGCAGGTGCTCCACCGACTGCTGGACGAAATCCACAGACGTCCTTCATTGCTTTTCCACTTTCTTCTGGAATAAAATCAATCAGAGCCTCTCCGATCGCCATTAATTTTTTCATCTATTTTACAACCTCCAGTCCTTTCAAATACCATAATTTTGTATCACGCGCGCCTTTTACTTCAATATTTCTTCTATCATCCGGAAAATAAAAACGTGAGGTAACTACATATTCCCCATCATTAATATAAAGCTCTACCATAGAGTTATCGACGATCAGGCGCATTTTCTGCAGCTCCGCAATCCGAATTTTGCGCAAGCCTCTGCCTCGCCCCGCATTCTCTGTAATAGAAAAAAACAAAACACCAGCTTCATAGTTTGCAGAAAACGCATGCTCTCCGCAACTGATCCGCACCAGACAATCTGCATCAATCTGATCTGCCAGAAGTTCAAACACCGTATCCGCCGCGCTGCACTGCTCCATAACAGAAAGCTCCGGGCCACGCAGCGCAAGAAGCTCCGGAAGCGGATTCTGCAAAAGCTTTCCATCTGACCATGTAATCTCTCTTGGCAGCGTGAGGGAATGCTGCCAGCCTGCTTCCACGGTTGGTACATTATCATAATCAGCATCACCGATACCAGCCCAGCCGATCAGAATGCGGCGTCCGCTTTCATCACAGAACGTCTGTGGCGCATAGAAATCAAATCCATAATCCCACTCCCGGAATTTATCCGGTTCCGGCACAACGACGTTCTTTTTGTCATCCGATGCAACGATCTCCTCATCAAGCAGGAAATAGCCAGACTGATATACATTCTGATAACGGTATGTCTCATGGACAAGTCCCTGCGGGGATGTGGACAGAACCGGATGTTCGGCAATTAAGAAATAATCCGGACATTCCCACATAAATCCAAACCGTTTCTCCGTTGTGATATCTTTTAAAAAGCTCCAATGCACAAGATCATCCGATTCAAAGATCAGCACCGTTCCATAGTCGGTCTGCTGCGAGTTTTCCTTTGCTCCTCCATCCGGATGCTGCATCTTTCTTCCGCCCTGGATCATATAATAACGTCCATCCTTCTTCCACACCTTCGGATCACGGATATGACAGGTATATTCCTTTGGATAATCGACATTTGTCATAACAGTCTGTTTTTCCGAAAAATGAATCCCATCCTTACTTGTCACAAGTACAGTATTGGCCTCCCTTCCAGAATAGGACAGCTCACTGTCATGCTCTCCCGGCTCTTTGACATTGCCTGTGTAAAACAGATACATCATGTCATTCTCCAGAAAAGCACTTCCGGAATATACGCCATCCTTATCAAATTCCTCATCCGGATAAAATGCGGCCGGAAGCTGTTTCCAGTGGATCTGGTCTTTTGATGCATAATGTCCCCATGCCTTCATGGAACCATTCGGGTCTAATGGAGAGTACTGGTAAAACACATGGTACACTCCATGAAACTGACATAACCCATTCGGATCATTGAGCCAGCCAACCGGCGGCATCAGATGAAGTGCAAGCCGGTTTGGGTCCTGTTCTATGATATATTGCTTCTTTTCTGCTTCCTGTGTCAGTTCCCTTAAACGCTCTCTTAAACTCATATTATTTCACCACAATCGCTTTCTCTGATGCTTTTATCCTTCCGGTTTTTACTACAACAGTCTCTTTGTAATTATCTGCATTGGTAACAATCACTGGTGTCGTGATATCATAGCCAGCTTCTTTGATTCTGGAAATGTCAAATTCAAGCAGAAGCTGGCCTTTTTTGATCGTATCTCCACTTTCGGCATGTGCAGTATAATATTTGCCATCCAATTCAACCGTATTTAAGCCAACATGCACAAGCAGCTCAATGCCGTCACTGCTTGTCATGCCAAGTGCATGCTTCGTATCATACAATAAATCCAGTGTTCCATCAAACGGTGCATATACCTTTCCCTCCGAAGGAACAACCACAAATCCCTTTCCAAGTGCCCCTGATGCAAAAGTCGGATCATTTACATTTTCCAGTGCAATCGCATTACCGCTTAACGGACTGTACACGGTATCCGGCTCTGCCTTTGGTTCATTTTCTACAAGAAATTCCTCTGCGCTGACAGCCTCATTCATCTTCGTCTTCTGTGCAGTCTCCGGATCTTTATAAAGTGTCCATGAAATTGCAAAGGCAACACCAGCTGCAACGATCATCTCAATTGCATACTGTACGGTATAATGCGTGGTAATTAAAAATCCGAAAATTCCTGTAATTCCATATGCAGTAGCTCCAATTCCAAAAATTCCTGCAACAAGTGCTCCTGCAGCCCCACCGATGCAGCCTGCTGCAAACGGCTTCATAAAGCGGACGTTTACACCAAAAATCGCCGGCTCCGTGATTCCAAGAAATGCCGATAAGGATGCAGGCAGTGCCATGGATTTGGTCTTATCATTCTTTGTTTTCACTGCAACTGCAAGTGCGGCTGCTCCCTGGGCAACGTTTGCTGCGGTTGCAATTGGCATCCAGGTATTCCATCCGGTCTGGCTGATCAGACCAATCTCAATTGCATTGTACATGTGATGGAGTCCTGCAACAACGGTCGGCGCATAAAAAGCCCCACAGATCGCTGCTCCAATACCAAATGGCAGTGCAATCAGGTGCTGTGCACCTGCAAGGACATAATTTTCCAGCGTGGAAAAAAACGGTCCGATGATGGTCAGTGTTACATATCCGGTTACAAGCACCGTAACAAGCGGTGTTACAAACAGATCAATGATTTCCGGTACAATTTTATGAAGCTTCTTCTCAATCACAGACATCAGCCATACGGCAATGACAACCGGAATGACATGTCCCTGATAACCGACAAGGTTGATATCGTACAATCCAAACCATGCAGAGGCTGTCGGAATGTCTGCCTTATCCATGCCCGATACACTCCACGCATTAATCAGATCGGAGTGTATCATGATCATACCAATGACTGCACCAAGAAACTGATTGCCGCCAAATGCCTTTGCTGCCGATACTGCAATCAGAATTGGCAGATAAACAAATGCTGCGTTACTGAATAAATGAATGATTGTATAGATTCCTGATTCCGCCATCTGCGGCCACACATTACAAAGGCCTTCCAAGAGTCCCATTAAAAGTCCGCTTGCAACGATTGCCGGTATGATCGGCACAAAAATATCTCCAAGTGTCTTAATCGCACGTTTAAAAATGTTCTGCTTTGCGGCTGCTGCCTGCTTCACATCCTCCTTCGTGCCTCCGGTAATCCCTGCGATATCGATAAATTCATCGTACACCTTATTCACGGTTCCGGTTCCAAAAATAATCTGAATCTGTCCCGACGCTTCAAAAACCCCTTTTACGCCATCGACATTCTCAATTGCTGCGGCATCCATCTTCGAATTATCTGCAATGACAAGTCTCAGTCTTGTGGCACAATGTGCCGCAGACATGATGTTCTCTTTACCGCCGATGTGTTTGATTACTTCCTGTGCTGATTTACGGTAATCCATCCTTTCTCCTCCTTCCATATGAGATCGTTCTCACATTTCACTATTATAATATAGTGGCACATGATATTTGTAAATGAGTAATACCATCTAAATCTGCAATTGTCTTTTTGTCAGATTTTCACAAACTACATTTTCGGGTACAGAAAAAAGCCGCATTCCACGGCTTTTATGCTCTTGTAGACGCTTTCTCTACAAGCTGGTATCCCATTTTAATCTGTTTTTTCAAATCTGTTCCAGACTGTAAGATCTCAAGAAGCAGCTTTGCTGCCTCCATTCCGGTTGTCTTATAATGGAAATGCACACTCGTAATTGCCGGTGTCACAATATTTCCAAGCTCGGTATCCCCAAAGCCCAGAAGCTGCACCTGCTCTGGAACTGGAATATTCTGTTCATGCAGATAGCGCAAAGCCCCTGCTGCCAGGCTGTCCGTTGCACAGAATATGGAATCCGTCTGTGGATGCTGTTCCAAAAGCTCCTTCGCCTTCTCATAACCGCCATCTACACGGAACTCCGTTTCGTACATGTATTTTCTTCTGTTCTTCACCCCGGAATCCTTTATTGCATCAAGAAAGCCTTTTTTTCTCGCTTCACCGACTGCCTTATCCTTTTCCGTCACACCAATATAACCAAACTGCGTCCCTTTTTTCAAAAGCAGCTTTGCTGCCTCGTAGGACGCATGATAATCATCCTGATATACACAGGAATAATTCTCAAGCTCCTGTGCCGCGATTACAACAGGCACCTCAAGCTCCTTCATCAGCTGCAGATGCTCCTTCGAAAACATTGTTCCCATAAAGATAATACCATCTACCTGATTTTTCCGGAAAATCTTAAGATACTTCAGCTCTTCCTTGACATGATTCTGCGTATTTGCAAGAAGCAGCTGATATCCCTCCGCAGAAAGCACCTCGCTGATTCCTGCAACCATACGGCTGACCGCCTCAGACTGGATTCTTGGGATAATCACCCCGATCAGCCTCGTCACACTGCTTCTTAAGTTTCTTGCCTGTCTGGATGGCTCATACCCGGTCTGTTCAATGACGCACCGGATTGCTTCCTTTTTCTCTTCACTCACATATCCATTATTCAGATAACGCGATACAGTTGCCCGCGATACTCCGGACAACCTTGCAATTTCATTGATATTCATGGCGCAGCTCCTGTAATCATTCCTTCGATCTTCTGATCTTCCGATTTTTGTGAAATCGATTCCTTACAGTTATTCTACACCCATTTACGCTGTCCGGCAAACAATTATTTTTCCGGGAAAAGAAGTCCGAAGATTCTTCTTACAATCGGACCTGCAAAAAAAATCTGCCAGAAAAATGCCATTGGAAAATTGAGTGCTGTTTTCTGGAACCAGATTGCAATAAATTCACTTCCTGCATTGCTGAATAAAAGTGTTGCTGCAAGACTCATGCTCGGGCACATCAGAACCACCGTCACAGAAGAAATGGCAAGCACGATCTCATACTGCTTTGCTTCTGCCGGATTTACAATGCCAAACGCGATTTTCTTGGCAAGATGTCCATACAGGAAAAAGTCGAGAATGAACGCAAGTGGTCCCATAATAATAAGCTCATGGAATGCGCTTAAAAATACTTCATTTCTCATCCCACCAGTATTCAATGCAATGTTGTAACAGATCATGGCATACACCATGAAAAACACCATAATAATGGTAAAAATCACTTCCTGAAATTTGTTCTTTGGCATAATTGTCCTCCTCTTTTTCGTAAATGTTTTTCAGAATTTTTGACGTAAAGCATTCCGGTGCCCTGCCCTTGCAGTGGCACAAAAAAAGCAGAAACAATGATCTTGCGATCGCTGTTTCTGCTGCACGTCGTGAGAATTATTATAGCACAGGAAAATGCATGATATAATAGTTTAAACTGCACAAACTTTTCCTACAATTTCAGCAATTTATTCAGCAACACCGACACAAAAAATCCTCAAAAACAATACTTGACTTTCTGAATTGATCCTTCTATAATAATTCAGTTTAAATACGAAAAAGGAGTTCTTACGAATGAGTCAGATAAAACAATCAAATCCACTTGGCTGTGACAAAATTTCATCCCTGGTTGCAAAATTTGCAGTTCCAAGCATTATTGCGATGCTTGTGAGTGCTGTTTATAATATTGCCGACCAGCTTTTTATCGGAAACGCAGTTGGAACACTCGGCAATGCTGCAACAAACATTGCCTTCCCGCTTTCGATGCTCTGCACCGCCCTTTCACTTCTCTTTGGAATCGGCGGAGCGGCAAGTTTCAATCTTCATATGGGTGCCGGACACCGCGACATTGCTCCGAATTTTATCGGCAATGCCCTGACGATGCTGACCGCATCCGGAACACTGCTCTTTCTTATCACAGAGCTTTTCTTAACACCGCTTTTAAAAGCATTCGGCTCGCCTGCAGATGTGCTGCCACTTGCCAAAGCATATGTCAGTGTAACTGCAATTGGTTTTCCATTTCTGATCCTTACCATCGGATGTGGACACCTGATCCGTGCCGACGGCAGTCCGAAAATGGCAATGATCATGAACCTTTCCGGTGCTGTCATCAATATTGCACTTGATGCCATATTTGTACTGGGTTTCCACTGGGGCATGTACGGAGCCGCAGCCGCAACTGTAATCGGTCAGATTCTCTCTGCTGCAATTGCAATCCGCTACCTGATGCATTTTCGTACGGTTTCTTTAACCCGTGATCATTTAAAGCCCCGGGCACAATATCTGGCTGAGATCTGTTCCCTTGGAATGTCCTCGGGAATCAATCAGATTGCCATGATGATTGTACAGATTTCCATGAATAACCTGTTAAAATACTATGGGGCACATTCCGTGTATGGAGAATCCATCCCCATCGCCTGTGCTGGAATCGTTATGAAGGTCAACCAGCTCTACTTTTCCGTCATTATCGGTCTGTCCCAGGGCAGCCAGCCCATTGAAAGTTATAACTATGGTGCAAAACAGTATAAACGTGTAAAGGATGCCTATCTGTTAGCCGTAACCGTTGGCGCAATTGTATCCATTGCCGCCTTTTTGCTGTTCCAGCTGTTCCCACGGCAGATCCTTGCTTTATTTGGAACCGGAAGCGCAGAATACTTTGAATTCGGTATCCATTACTTCCGCATTTTCCTACTGTTTACCTGGTTGAACTTCTTACAGCCGATCTCGTCTACATTTTTCAGCTCGATCGGAAAAGCCTACAAAGGAACGTTCCTGTCCCTCACAAGACAGATCCTGTTTCTGCTGCCACTCGTTTTACTGCTGCCGCTTGCTTTCGACATTATGGGAGTACTCTATGCTGGACCAATTGCTGATCTGCTCTCCTTTGCAGTCGGACTTGGCATGGTAATCCGGGAATTCCATAATATCCATAAGCTTGAGCTTACGCAGAACAATGCTTAACTTTTACGCATATATGTATCATCCTAACAAAGATGCATATGTGCGTATTTTTCTTTGGTTGCAAGTCCCCCACGGATATGCCGCTCTGCCTTATTTAAATCTAACACCTTTCTTACCTCATGCGCCAGACTTCCGTTGATATGGTCAAGCCGCTCGGTTACATCCTTGTGGACTGTACTCTTACTAATCCCAAAATGCTTTGCCGCCTGCCTCACCGTCGCATGATTTTCAATAATATAATTGGCAATATCAACAGCCCGTTCTTCAATATATGTTTTCACAAAAAACCCCTGCAATACTTGTTTTTACATTGTATGCACGGGTTTCCATTCTTTATGACAAAGCCTTGCAAGTCCCCCGTTTTTCCTGTATACTCACATCATATTACTTAAGAAATGAGGAAAAATTATGGATATTTTATTAGGCCAGTACAAAGGATTAAAGGCTTCCATTCCGGTGATTACATACACCGAGGATGATGTCAACACCCAGATTGCTTCCCTGCTCGCAGGCAACCCTTCCCGCGTGGACAAAGAAGGTCCTGTCGAGATGGGCGATACCGCAGTCATCGATTATGAGGGCTTCAAGGATGATGTTCCATTCGAAGGCGGAAAAGCAGAGAAATACCCTCTTGGCATCGGCTCAGGCTCTTTTATCCCAGGCTTTGAGGAACAGATCGTTGGCATGCAGGTCGGTGAAAGCCGTGACATTCACCTTTCCTTCCCGGAGCAGTACCACGCTGCAGATCTCGCTGGAAAGGCAGTTGTTTTCAAAGTAAAATTACACCAGATCTACAATGAAAAGCCAGCAGAATTAAATGATGAATTCGCTGTTTCCCTCGAAATTCCGGAAGTAACAACCGTAGATGCTTTAAAGAAGCATATCAGAGAGTATTTAGAATATCAGGTTCAGGCGAAAAAGGATGATGCAGCAAGAGAACAGATTTATGACCAGCTGCTTTCCAACTGCTCCTGCCTGCTTGCGCCACAGGCTATTGAAGCAGCCATCGACATGCAGCTCAAACAGATGGCAGCCCAGCTTGCACAGCAGGGTGTTCCATTTGAACAGTATTTACAGATGATGGGAAAAACAAAAGAGTCCTTCCGTGAAGAGATAAAACCACATGCCACCAAACAGGCAAAATTAGAAGCGATTCTGGATGAGATCATCAAGGTTGAGAAGATTACGGTATCCGATGAAGAAATCGATGACCAGTATGCACTCATTTCCCAGAATTATGGACAGCCTGTTGATATCGTAAAACAGGTTCTTCCAAAGGCTCAGCTGAAGCTAGATCTTCTCCATATGAAGGCTTCCCAGCTTATCTTAGACGCAGCTGAAATCATAATGGAAGACAAAGAAGCATAAACGTTTCTTCCACGAAAAACCCGGACAGGTATCCTCCGCCAGAGAGATCCCCATCCGGGTTTTCTTTTTTGTGCTAACGCACCTGATTGCCAACAATTTTATAATAGGTTCTTGAAGTAATCTTAAATACGATGTAATAAATAGCTGTAAAAATCCAAAGTGTTATGATAAGGCATATCACAAATAATTTTGTATTGTTTAGGTTCATCAGCGCAAGCAGTCTGCTCACCATCGGGAATGCTGCGGCAACATGAACCGCAGCAGTTACAAGCGGCAGGAAAAATACCATGCGAATCTGGGACTGGATCGAAGCTTTAACCTCTTCATTACTCATTCCGACTTTTTCCATAATCTCATAACGATCTTTATCGTCATATCCCTCCGAAATCTGCTTATAAAAAATAATCATAACCGTTACCATAAGGAACATAATTCCAAGAAACACACCAAGAAAAAACAGCCCCCCATAGTATGCATAAAATTCCGCTTCGTTGGAAGCACGGCTCTCCACATAACGCTCCACCAGACCATCCGTACCAACTGCTTCCTCTGATCCGGATAAGCCATCCTTTTCATTCTGCTGTGCGATTACGGCATTCACGGCTTCTGCACAGGCAATTTTTTCGTTACTGTTTCCATCCAGGTCATATCCGCACACACTTAAAACCGTGCTGGACGGCAGCTCTGCTTCCTTAGCCTGTTTCTGGATTTCACGTATCGTATCAAGACTGTCAACAACGACATACATATTACTTGCAAATCCATTTCCCATGTACATATCCTGCGCCGAAGTGCGCACCTTGTTCTCGCCGACCGGATATGTTGTTCCAAGGATTGTAATTGTTGTTCCATCATAATCCCTGTCACTGTAAATATTGACGCTGCCCGCCTCTGGCTGTGCCACATTATCTTCGTTGAAATCATCGTCCATCGCAATCAGACTATCTCTTGTAAGAATATTTACCAGGGAAAATGTACCATCCATATTTATACTCTTAGCCGGTACAAAGGAAGTTCCTTCATTTTTCAGAAATAACATAAGATACGTATAAGAGGTCTCATGTCTGATTGTTCTTCCCTGAGCTTCGATTACATCGTTAATCTGTTCTGTAAGACCGCTGTTATCATCCGGTGCTCCCTCATATCTGGAATACACAGACAGCTCGGACGGATACCTTGCCGTAAGCTCATCATCTATTCCTGCATACATGCTTATAGTCGTAGACAGTATAATTAAAACCATTGTGGAAAGCACACAGATGCTTGCCAGTCCTGCCGCATTCTGCTTCATGCGGTATAACATTCCGGATACCGCGGTAAAATGCCGTTTGTGATAGTAAAATTTCTTATTTTTACGAAGCATTTTTAATACAGCAATACTTCCTGCCGTAAAAAGCATATAGGTTCCTGCAATGACAAGAAGGACAGCAATAAAAAACAACCCAAGTACCTTGAGCGGACTTTCCGTTGTAATTGCAATATAATAAGCAGCCGCAATGCAGATGGCTCCGGCAACCGCCATAAACCATTTTGTTTTCGGCTCCTTCTCACCGACACTGCTGCCACGCAGAAGCTCAATCGGATTTGCAAGTGTAATCTGCATCAGATTATAAACCAGTGTCAAAAGATAAAGAATTCCAAATACAAGCAATGTATAGCCAATTCCTGCCCCAGTAATCATAAAAATTACTGATTCCTTCAGGTTTAAGATCCGGTACAGGCACATCATGGAAAGCTTGGAAAAAATGATGCCTGCTGCTAATCCACCTGCAATCGCAATACAGCCGACGTAAATCGTTTCCAGTGCCATAACCTTTGCAATATGGCGTTTTTCCATGCCTAAGATATTATAGATTCCGATTTCCTTTTTTCTCCTTTTGCTGATAAAGCTGTTCGTATAAAAAATGAAAATATAGGCAAAGATAGCAATGACTCCAACTCCCAGTCCCATAATGAGCTTCAGGTTTCTTCCTCCCGGAATATGCTCCAGGCCCGGATTGTTGTTTAAAAACATCATCAGGTAAAACATCATAACCGTAATCACACCGGATGCAATATACGGAATATAAAGCTGCCTGTTATTTTTGATGTTGTTTTTTGCCAGCTTAAGATAAATGTTATTCATGCTTCTCACCGCCTGTCGTTAAAATCGTAAGGGTATCTGAAATTCTCGCGTACAGCTGCTCATTTGTCAGACTGCCGCGGTATAGCTGATGAAATACTTCCCCATCCTTGATAAATAAAATCCGGTTCGCGTGGCTTGCGGCCTTCGTGCTGTGCGTTACCATAACGATCGTCTGACCATCTGCATTGATCTGATTAAATAAGGTAAGCATACTGTCTGTTGCCTTCGAATCAAGTGCCCCGGTCGGTTCATCCGCAAGAATTAATTCCGGTCTTGTGATCAGAGCCCGCGCAACGGCTGCCCTCTGCTTCTGTCCGCCGGACACCTCATACGGATATTTCTCCAGAAGCTCCGTGATCCCAAGCTTCTGTGCGATCGGCTTTAAACGAAGTTCCATCTCCTTCGGCTGTACCCCGGAAAGCACAAGCGGAAGAAAAATATTATCCTTTAAGGAAAAATTATCAAGCAGGTTAAAATCCTGAAATACAAATCCCAGATGATCTCTCCTGAATGCTGAGATTTCTTTTTCTTTTACCGATACAAGATTCTTCCCATTTAAAAGCACCTCTCCGGCAGTTGGCTTATCAAGTGCTGCAAGAATATTTAAAAGTGTTGTCTTTCCAGAACCGGATTCGCCCATGATCGCAACATATTCACCCTCCTCCACAGAAAAGCTGATATTGGAAAGTGCCTGCACCTGATTTCCACCAAAACGTGTTGTATAGATTTTCTTTAAATTATTTACCTCTAAGATCGACATTTCTTTCTCCTCTTAAAACATTTTTCAATGACGTCATGCACCGGCTTCCCGGCTCTTCATGATGTAAGTATAACAAAAGGCCGAAATGCAAGCCATCGATTTTGCTTACATTTCGACCTCGTTTCTTACATTCGTGTAAGATATCTGATTTATTTTTCATTCGTTCCGATCAGCACATTTCTTCCCTGAAATGCAAATCCGTAGCAATGAATCCGCTCCTTGGGAATCCCACGATGCAAAAGCATTGCGTCTCCGCATCCCCACCATTCCCGGATAAAGGATGTTTTATCAATGTAAAAATACTGCTTCTCGATTAACGTATCAAAACTCTGTATTCCAACTGCAACCTTTCCAGCCATAAGAACCTCCATGTGCACTGTTTCTGCTGTTGGGTTTAGTATATCATAAGCTGATTTTATTTCAATGATTCTGTTAGAATATCATTATTTGTCCTTCTGATCAAAATACAAAAAATATTTAATGATTGCTGTATCTTCCAATCCATAATATAATGGTTGCATTGTAACGGAGCAATTCGTGTATCATATGAGGGGCAAAATACCCTTTGTTCCTCATATCATCTAATAAAAAGATATACAAGTGGAAAAAAGAAAGGAATATACCATGACAGAACGAGAAAAAATGCTGGCAGGACGCATCTACGATCCTTCCGATAAAGAACTGGAGCTTCTCCGGCAGAAAGCGCACCGGTTGAGCAAAGAATATAACGACTGTCTTGAGACAGATGAGAAGCGGACAGCTCTTTTGAATGAGCTTATCCCAGATAAAGGAGCTAACGTATTTTTTCAGGGTCCAGTACAGTTTGACTACGGCTGCTTTACGGAAATTGGAGAAAACTGCTATGCAAACTTCAACTTTACCTGCCTTGACAGCTGCCCGGTAAAAATCGGCAAACATGTATTTATGGGACCAAATGTATCCCTGCTTACTCCGGTCCACCCATTCCGTTTTGAGGACCGTAATCCCTACAGACGCGCAGATGGAGTGATGACCGACAAAGAATATGCCAGACCAATCACAATCGGGGACAACTGCTGGCTTGCCGGAAATGTTACCGTATGTGGCGGTGTAACGATCGGAGAGGGCTCCATCATCGGTGCCGGAAGCGTTGTCACCCGCGATATTCCGGCTGGTGTACTCGCTGCCGGCAATCCATGCCGCGTCATCCGCGAGCTTACCGAGGAAGATTCCCTTGAGAATCACCCGGAATTATTTTAATAGAAGATAACTATTCAGAACCCTTTAGAAGAAGAGAAGAAGCTTCGCCATGCTTGCATGTAAGAAGCAGATTCTCTTCTTCGTAAGGTGACTCGAATAGAGTCACCGCCCCATATATGAGCAAAATTAGCTGCACTGCAGCGGGAAAGCACGATTTATTGTGCGGTTTTGCGAATGTACTGGTGGGGTTCTGAATTGTGAAGAAAAGAGGATTTACTATGTTTACGATTTTTATGAAAAAACTGACGGTCAACCAGGCGGTCAATGAAGCACACACATCCGAAAATGCAATGCTCATTGACTGCCGTCCAAAAGCTGAATATACACACGGACATGTCTCCGGGGCTGTGAATATTCCACTCGATAAGATTACTGAGGACCGGATCACAAGACGTATCCCGGATAAAGAAATGAAATTATATATCATTGGCAATTATGGCTACAAGCCGAATGATGCCATCCGCAAATTCAAGAAGCTCGGTTATAAAAACCTCGTCTTTGGCGGCTTCATGGAAGAGCACCATGGGCTTTTAGCCAAATAAGACATTTACAATTTTGCCTTTTTCCAGATTCCGCTTACATACAGACAGATGGAAAGTACCGCACCAACGCTCCAGCCGATCGGCCAGGACATCCAGATTCCGGTACTTCCAAAAACCGGAGCAAGCATCGCTGCAAGCCCGACACGTAAGAACAGATCTGCAAACGTCGTGATCATAAAAAGCTTCACGGCTCCGCTTCCACGCAGGATACCATCACTCATGACCTTTGTTGCGACAACGATGTAAAACGGTGCCACAATGCGCAGGAATTCCATTCCTACCGACATTGCTCCGCTGGATGCATCCTGCATGAAAATTCCGACAAGCGGACGGCCTGCAAACACAAATGCAAGCGTAAGCGGAATCACCTGAATCACATCAAGCAGAAGTCCTGCACGAAACCCTTTCTGAATCCGGTCTAATTTTCCCGCGCCAAAATTCTGCGCCGCAAATGTTGAAATGCCATTTCCTGCCGATGTAAACATCGATATTGCAATATTGTTTAACTTGATTGCTGCAGTATATCCTGCGATGGTAGCCGCGCCGAAGTTATTGATAAGACTCTGCACAATAATATTTCCAACGGAAATAAATGACTGCTGCAGAATACTCGGTACCGCAACCTTCATGATTTTTCCAAGCAAACCCCAGGAAAAAAGCTCAAACCTTCCTTCCGACGGAATCGCTTTGATACGTTTATAAAGTGCGATTAATGCCAGTACACAGCTGACTCCCTGACAAAGAAATGTTGCCCATGCCACCCCGGAAATTCCCATATGAAATGCGCTGACAAACAGAATATCTACAAGAATATTGGATACAGACGAAAACGCTAGAAAATATAGTGGTGTTTTCGAATCTCCCATTGCTGAGAAAATTCCGGTTGCCACGTTATAGAAAAATACAAATGGCATTCCAGCCGTATAAATTTTCAGATACAGCAGAGAATCGTCCAGAATGTCCATCGGTGTATTCATTTTCAAAAGCACCATTCTTGTACAGGTAAATCCAAACAGCATCAGTAATGCGCAGAGCACGCCAAATGCAAGAAAAGACGTACTGACTGATGTTTTCAACCGGTTCCAGCTCTTTGAACCAAATAGCTGTGAGACGACAACCGAACATCCAATGTTACAGCCGAATGCGAATGCCGTGTAAATAAGCGTCATCTCACTTGCATTTCCAACGGCTGCAAGTGCATTTTCTCCAATAAATTTTCCTGCTACGAGGCTGTCTGCAAGATTATAAAGCTGCTGGAATACCACACTTCCAAGAAGCGGGACTGTATACAGCCACAATACACTTCTGACATTTCCCTCTGTTAAATCCTTGTTCATACCTTAACTCTTCTTTCTTATTTTTCTATCCCGTGGATATTTTTCCAAGCCTGCGCCTTTTCTGTGGATATCAGTCCCTGTGATCCCTCTTCTTTGTGGAAAATCCAACCCAAACCGTTGTGCCTTTTCCAACTTCGGATTCAATCCGGATTGTATGCCCTAACTTTGTCAGCACCTGCCGACACAGATACAGTCCGATTCCAGTCGACCGCTTATCTGCATGCCCATTATATCCGGTATAACCCTGCTCAAAAATACGCGGAATATCCTCCTTCTGGATTCCGATCCCCTGATCCCGGATACGCAGATAGCTCCAGTTCGTCTCATCCACAACATCGATCTGCACCGTCCCCTGAGTACTATATTTGACCGCATTGGATATAAGCTGTTCGATCACAAATGCAAGCCATTTCTCATCGGTTATTACCTTCCGTTCTGTTCCCGAATATGAAACGGTAAGCTTTTTGCGGATCATCACCTTGGCATACTTACGGATAGCCTCACGCACAATCCGGTCTAACGCAAGCTCTTCTATCACATAGTCACTTCCGTCATTGACTCTCTGATATTGAAGCGCCATGCTTACATACTGTTCAATCCGGAATAATTCCTCCTCAAGATCCGAGACAGCCTGTACTCTTTCCATGTACTGCTTCTCATCCTCCCACTCCATTTCCTCAATGGTATTTCTCTGCATCTGGAGAATGAGCTGCATGGCTGCGATCGGCGTCTTGATCTGATGTACCCACCTGGCATAATATTCCTTCATGTCTCTCTGCTGCTTTTCAACGGAACTGGTTGCAAGCTGCCTTGCGATATTTGCATTTTCAAACAGTTGTCCGTAAAGCTCCTCAAGCTCATCCAAAGGCTCCGGAAGCACCATTTCTCCTGACACTGGCTCAGCGGCAAGCTGCTTCAGCTGACGAAGCCTTTTGCAGCTGTTTAAAAAAGCACAGATCGCTGTCACTGTGATCAGAGCTGCATCTAACAAGGCCGAATACCAGATGTCATACCATGATGCATGAACAAGATATAGATAAAACAGATGCATACCTTCTAATGCAAGGACAAGCACGATCCAGAACCTGTTTTTCCTGATAAAAGATAACAAATGTCTCATCCCAGCCGGTACCCGATTCCTTTCTTTGTCAGAATATACTCCTGAAGACCAATCGATGCAAGCTTCTTCCTAAGCCGGTTCACATTGACAGAGAGCGTGTTCTCATCCACATAAGCATCGCTTTCCCAGAGCTTTGTCATAAGCGTATCACGGCCTACAATTTTCTCTTTATTCTCAAATAATATCTGCAATATCTTCAATTCATTCCTGGTAAGCTCAACCTTTTTATCCTCATAATGAATCGTTGCATCCGTAGTGTTTAATATCGCACCCTTATGCTCCAGTACATTTGTGCTTCCGGCAAAATCATAGCTTCTGCGGATCAATGCCTGAATCTTGACTGTCAGCACCTCAAGATCAAACGGCTTTGGAATAAAATCATCTGCCCCCATATTAACTGCCATCACGATATTCATATTGTCAGCCACCGACGAGAGAAAGATCACTGGCACCTTCGAAATCTTCCGAAGCTCTGTACACCAGTGATAACCATTGTAAAACGGAAGCCGTATATCCATTAATACAAGCTGTGGATCTGTCTTCACAAACTCAGCAATGACATTTGAGAAATCCTCTGCCGTCACAACCTCATAATCCCATTTTTCCAGATGCTTTTTTACCATACGCGAAATGGTGTCATCATCCTCCACCATAAAAATCCGATACATGTTCTGCTCCTCCACACTTTTATCGTATATCATAGCATACCTTTTCTTTGAAATCCAATTTTATCAACAAAAACCATTAAGATTCTCTTAAATATCCACAAGTTGTATTTACAATTCAATGTCCCAGTGACATAATTTTCCACAAGATCATTTATGTATCATTTTTGTACTATCGCACATACTGTTCAGATGGAGGATATTATTATGAGTCAGACTGAATCTTCAAAGACAACAAAGAAATGGCTGCGCATCTTATTACTGGTGTCCGTTATCATCTTTCTTGCCGCTGTTACTTACTTTGTCGGAAAACCAATGATTCGTTTTGCATCCGACCCCACCCAGTTCCGTGTCTGGGTGAATGAAAAAGGACTTCTCGGCATTCTTGCTTTCATGGGTATGGTGATCTTTCAGGTATTTATGGCAGTTATTCCAGGCGGTCCGTTTGAGATCTGCGCTGGCTATGCTTTTGGAATCTGGCGCGGTGCACTGCTTTGTGACCTCGCAACAACACTTGGAAGTATCCTTGTATTCCTGTTCGTCCGAAGATTCGGCATGGAATTTGTTGAGCTTTTTGTCAGTCGTGAAAAAATAGAATCTGTCAAATTTCTAAAAAGCTCCCGGCAATCCGAAAGCATTATTTTTCTGCTTTTTCTGATTCCGGGAACTCCGAAGGATTTACTGTCCTATTTAGTTGGTCTTACCGACATGAAGCTGTCTCACTGGATCTTTATTACCTTTGTCGGAAGATTTCCCGCTATCTTCCTGTCCGCCTTAAGTGGCAGCGCACTTGGTACTGCACGTTATGAAATCGCAATTGCTGCATTTGCAGTCATTATCTGTCTCTATGTGATCGGTCTCATCGTCTACCGCTTTCACAACCGCGAGCGTGCCGAATCATAGAATTTATTCCGTATAAAAAATTTTATCCTTTTCAAGAAGCGTTCCGACTCCATCCTTTACCTCTGCGATGCTGACGGAACAATTCTTCGGCACTCCGCCTCTCCAGATATCCTCTTTATCTTCATAGAAATTCGCAAGCAGACACCGGCTTGCCGCTCCATGTGTCGAGATCAGGATCGTTGCATTTTCGTATGCCCTGTTATTTACCAATGACTGGTAAAAATCAGCAGTTCTCTTCAACACATCATGAAAATCTTCTCCTCCCGGAGCTTTGGGACAATGATATGGATCATTGTAAAACTTATCCACATAATCGGCTGGAAGCACCGTACTGTTTCTTACACTCTCGCCTTCCCATTTTCCAAAAGACATCTCAATCATACGCTTATCCGTAATCATTGGAAGCTGTCTGCCAGCCATCACAAGCTCTGCGGTCTGCTTTGCACGGATCAACGGACTTGAAATTACAAGATCAAAATCAATGTCCTTCATTCCCTCTCCGGTCAGCTCTGCCAGACGAATTCCATCTGCATCCAGCATAATATCCTTTCTTCCCTGAAGCTTTTTCTCTTTGTTCCATGAGGTTTCCCCATGTCTGATAATATATAATTTCATTTCATTAACTGCCTTTCTGATTTTTTCCTTATATCCTGCTATAACAGATACGATTCCTCTATACATTATAATAATTACCAATACCCCGTCAAGCATTTCGCATCTATGTTTTCTTTCCCGGAAGGAATCAAAATGCCTTTCTACTAGACCTTACCAAACTACCGTGGTATACTCAAAGCAGCGTAGCAGAATACATTCATTACGCAGAAAGAAGGTATACCTATGATAAAATTTACAGACGATTGTAAAATCGGTGTTGAACGCATTGATAACGAACACGCATATCTATTTTCTCTTTTAAATGATGCTTACGAATTACTGCAAAATACTGAAGAAGACTACACAGCCAAGGTTCAGGCACTTTTACTGGAGCTTCAGGCTTACGCTGCTACCCACTTTAAACATGAGGAAGCATACATGATAGAGATCCGCGATCCGGAACTGATCTCCCAGAGAATCCAGCATAAGCGTTTTCAGGAAAAGCTTGCAGAATACGATTTCCACTCCATTGATATCTCAACCCAGCGGGAAACACTCTTAGAGCTGATTGATTTTGTTACAAAATGGCTCTATAAACACATCCTTGGAAGCGATATCCAGATCGGTCATTTCGAACCAATGGAAGAATGGATGACACAGGAAAATGGTTTTGCATTCACGGACGAATATCGGACCGGAATCGAAATGGTTGATCTTGAACATGAACAGCTTTTCCGTATCATTGACAAGGCAAATGCCCTGATTGAATCCTACAACCCGGAATTCGGCTACGATGATGTCATGGAACTGTTAAACGAACTGAAGGAATATACGGAAATGCATTTCCACGATGAAGAGGAATATATGGAAAACATCCACTATGACGGCCTTGCCGCACAGCAGAATGCGCACACTG
>CAKRLN010000004.1 GCA_934359535.1 uncultured Lachnospiraceae bacterium | reverse complement strand
TATAGCCTTCATTGGTAGCATAGTCATCGGGTGTCTGGGGTGAACTGCTTGCGCAGCCGGTCAATACCGCAGCTATCAAGAGAAATGCGGTACAGTTACGAATTACCTTTGGCCTCATTCTGTGTACCTCCTACACGTATGTATTAAGAATATTTTAGCAAAGTGTCATAAGAAATCAACAAAATAAGACAAAAAATAGAAAAATTGTGAAAATTAGACAGTCTTTCGACCACAAACAAGGTAAGGAGACAGAGGTTGCTCAGAGTGTTTATGATATCCATTCTCCAAGAGTACCATCTGTGGAAGAAAGCATGTGTAAATTGGAGTAAAATCGACAAAAGTAGTTAAGGTTGTAGAATTTCCTAAGTTATGGTATATTAGGGAAGTAGTGTAAAAACGAAGAACAAATGGAGAACTAGAAATGGGCGAGGAGCAGATATCTACACCAAAGACTGCAGAAGAGAAGAAACCACAGGCAGCACCAAAGAAAAAAAAGGACGGTTCAAATATTCAGATGATTTTTTCTGCAATTGTGTTTACTGTTCTGTTTATATTAGAGCTGTATGTTATGATCAATTATCCGAAGGATTATATAATGCTTGGGGTATTTGGAGTACTTATATTAATTGCACTTTATTTTGTGATTGCATCGATTCAGAAGAAGTCACAGAGAAAAGAAGTCTATGCTCAGGAACAATATGAGATGATCTTTAAATCAGAAAAGGCATCTTATATGATGTTAAAGAAATCGTTTGATGATCTTGAGAAGAGAATGGGAGAGATGGAGCAGACCGCTTCTGTTCCAGCCGATAATATTATCAGTGCCCAGAAAGCGATCGCCAAGGTGACGATCAACCGTAACCGGGAGAATGCAGAAGCACTTTTAAATTCGAATGATCAGGTTATGGACATGTTAGAGTCATTTGGACAGAAGCTTCATGTAAGTAATGAAGAACTGATGGAGAAGCAGAAAACACTGATCATTCAGAATAATCAGGAGCTTTTGTTAAAGCAGCAGGAGCTTCTTACGAATATCAGCGGACTTGAGAATTACATTAAAACCGGTGTGATCCAGGCAATGGAGAATGCAAAGGAAATGGCAAATCAGGCTTCTGCAATGACACAGCAGATGGCAGCCCAGCAGAGCATGTCACAGTTTGCGAGTCAGGCAGCAGCACTGGAAGTAAAACAGCCAGATCCACAGCCTGTTATGGAAACTGTGCAACCTGAGTTATCGCAGCCGGTAGCAGAAGAAATACCAGCGCAGTCCGTACAGGAGTCTGTGACTACGACGGTACCGGAGATGGCAGCTTCCGAGCAGACACCAGTGGAACCGGTTATGGAAGAAGCAGCTGTCAGTGAGCCAGAAGAGGAAGTAATTCCTGATGTGGAAGAGGCTTCGCTTCCAGAACCAGATGAATCAGAGGCAGAGCCGGTTGTCGATGAGGCAGGCGCGCAGCCAGCAGCACCAGATATGTCAGATCCAAATAAGATGATGACACCAGAAGAAATTGCAGCACTGATTGCAAGTATGTAGAAATATAGAAACGTAAAAATATAGAAATGAGGTAACGATTCCGAATTCTATAGACAAAAAAGAAGCTTTATCATGTTTATTTGTAAGCATGATAAAGCTTCTTTTTTAATTCGTAAAGTGGCTCGAACAGAGTCACTGGCTTAAGGAGTTTTTATTTAGAGACAGGATCAGAAGCAATGCTTTTAATAATACGTACAGCTGTTTCCATGCCTTCGACGGAAATATGTTCATATGGGCCGTGGAAGCCGTATCCACCGGTTCCAAGGTTTGGACACGGAAGTCCCATAAAGGACAGGCGTGCACCATCGGTACCACCCCTTACGGGGCGTGAGATTGGTTCAAGACCAGCATCTGCGATTGCTTTTTTGGCCTGTTCTACCACATACATATTTTTTTCAATAACCGAGAGCATGTTCTCATAGGAATGTGTAATCGTAAGCTCTACTGTACCTTCCCCGTACTTGCTGTTAAAGAATTTTGTAAGCTCTTCCAGTGTGCTTAAACGGTCTTCGAAACGTGTTTTATCATGATCACGTACAATGTAAGAAAGGGTGGCACTGGCAACATCTCCGGACATGCCGCAGAGGTGATAAAAGCCTTCGCGTCCTTCTGTGTGTGATGGGGTTTCATCTGATGGGAGGTTAGCAGCAAGCTCACAGGCAATGAGGGCAGCATTGACCATAATATTTTTGGCTTCTCCAGGGTGGACATTGACACCGTGGAATTTGAAGTCAGCACTGGCTGCATTAAAGTTCTCATATGCAACCTCACCCTCATAATCACCATCAACGGTATAGGCATAATCTGCTTTGAAATAATCAAGATCAAAAAGATCAGCACCGGAACCAACTTCTTCATCTGGAGTAAAGCCGATCCAGATATCACCGTGCGGGAGCTGTTCTGCAATGATCTGCTCCATTGCGGTCATAATCTCGGC
Source organism: uncultured Lachnospiraceae bacterium (assembly GCA_934359535.1). Taxonomy (GTDB): domain Bacteria; phylum Bacillota; class Clostridia; order Lachnospirales; family Lachnospiraceae; genus Roseburia. The sequence continues at coordinate 20,760 of CAKRLN010000004.1, read as the reverse complement.
AACACCGGCTTTGTCATCTGCACCAAGCAGCGTTGTACCATCGGTTGTGATCAGGGTTCTGCCTTTTAAGGTTTTCAGTGATGGGAAGTCAGAAACCTTTAAGGTTGTGCAGGATCCCTTTAAGAGAACATCACCTCCGTTATAATCCGGAATAATCTGTGGCCTTACATTTTCACCGCAGTAATCTGGTGCCGTGTCCATATGCGCAATAAATCCCATGGATTTTGTATGCTCCATTCCTGGTGTTGCCGGCAGCAGACCATAGACATAACAATGGTCGGTTAAAACAACCTTTTCAAGTCCAAGTTCCTTTAATTCTTTTTCCAGCTCGCGTCCAAGTGTATATTCGCGGTCATTGCTTGGAATATTTGTGTTTGTCTCATCGGATGTTGTCCAATAGGAGACATACTTTAATAATCGTTCTTCTACTTTCATGATATGATCCTCCTGTAACATGATATATCATACACGTTTTTTTCAAAAAAGAAACCGTGCAAACTTTACAAAATATAGATATAATTTCTTAAAATAAAAAAATTTAAAAAATTTGAAAAAAAAGCTTGCATTTATGAAAGCTATCATATATAATAAATCCTGCAAGTGAGATACAGCACATGCGCCACTAGCTCAGCTGGCAGAGCACCTGACTCTTAATCAGGGTGTCCAGGGTTCGAACCCCTGGTGGCGCACGCGAAAACCTTTAACGAACATAGCGATTCGTTGGAGGTTTTTTTATTTTCTATTACAGCTTCTAAAAAAGCCTCCGCAGCTTCAAATTGAAATTACGGAGGTTTTTGTTTATCGTGAAGTAATCAGTTTACAGATCGGGTTGCCCTTGGAGGAAAATTTCTCTTCATATTCTGTCATAATATTTCCCTGATTTAAAACAGGATCGTGATGCAGGTCGCGTGTGGATGCATCTAAATGCCAGCGGTCGGATTCTTCGATTTCTTCTAAAGAGAAGGTAAACAGATCCTGGTTATCTGTTTTAAATTCGATTCGTCCATCTGGAGCAAGAAACTGGTCATAACGCGCCAGAAATTCGCGGGAGGTAAGCCGTCTTTTCGCATGGCGGTCTTTTGGCCATGGATCGGAAAAGTTTAGATAAATACGGTCTACCTCACCGGAAGCAAAAATATCCGGAAGTGTTGCAGCATCGATGCAGAGAAAATGTACATTATCTAACGGATCTTCGTTGATTTTCTGAACGGCACGTAACAGGACACTTGTATAGCGTTCAATGCCGATATAATTAATTTGTGGATTCTCACGGGCAAGATCCATAAGAAAACGGCCTTTTCCCATTCCGACTTCAATGTGGATCGGATGGTCATTTTTTAAAAATGCTCTCCAGGAGCCTTTTAATTCCACTGGATTCTGAATACAATAGGTGCTGTTTGAAATAACTTCGTCTGCACCGGGAATATTGCGGAGTCTCATAGGTTATTAATTTCCTTTCTAATATGCATAAAAATCGGTATACGAAATGATGTATGCTTTTATTGTATTATAATTTGCGTATACTTAAAAGAGTTTTTTATAGAAACGGCTTGCATAGTCTTTTTGATATGTTTATACTTAAGAGGTTCATTTAGTTTACATAGGTTAGGAGATAACATGAAATTTACACAAGGGTTAAAAAAAGCTGCAGTCTGCCTGCTTGCAGTTTTTAGTATAATACAGGCGGTTCCTCAGACTGTAAAGGCAGAAGATGCATATTGGCCAGAGGGAGTGGATATTGTGTCACCATCGGCGATCGTTATGGAAGTGAATTCTGGGACTGTTCTTTATGAAAAGAATGCAGATGAAGTGAATTATCCAGCAAGTATCACAAAAATTATGACTGCATATCTTGCGGTTGAAAACTGTTCACTGGATGAGACAGTTACCTTTTCAGCAGATGCAGTTTTTAAAAATGAGGGAGCAACCTCGCATATTGCAAGGGATCTTGATGAGCAGATGACAATGGAGCAGACACTGTATGCGGTGCTTTTAAAATCTGCAAATGAATGTGCTTATGCAGTTGCAGAGCATGTTGGACAGAAGCTTGGTGGAGATTACAGTACCTTTATTGATCTTATGAACAGTACTGCTGCGGAGCTTGGATGTACCAATACACATTTTAATAATCCAAATGGACTTCCGGACGAAAATCATTGGACATCTGCGCATGATATGGCACTGATTGCAAGTGCGGCATACAAGAATGAGACATTCCGTAAGATTGTTGGAACAGGAACGTATGAGATACCACCGACAAATAAGCATGCAGAGCCGACACCACTTTCGAATGATCATCAGATGCTTTATCCGTCACGGACACGAAAATATCTTTATGATTACTGTACCGGAGGTAAGACGGGCTTTACAGATGATGCAGGAAATACACTTGTTACGTATGCAGAAAAGGATGGAATGACACTTGTATGCGTAATTCTTCATAGTACGAATCCGCAGCATTATCTGGATACAACAAGCCTTTTGGATTACTGCTTTAATAATTTTCAGGTTGTAAATATTGCACAGAATGAGAAAACTATTTCTGATGAGAGTCTGAAGGATAAGGGAATATTAAATAATAACCAGTCATTTGTTTCTTTGGATGATGCTTCTTATGTAGTAATTCCGAAAACTGCTGCATTTACAGATACGTCATCAACGATGGAGATTAAACAGTCCGGTGGCGATTCCGTTGCAGAGATCAAGTATAGCTATGCAGGACATGATGTTGGAAGTGCAAAAATCATTGCCTCCCAGGTGGAAGCACCGGAGTCGGTGTTTGATGAAAGGGAGACTGCTTCTGAGGAAGACGGAAATGCGAAAAAGGTTGTTGTAATAAAGCCAATTTATATCATTGGAGCAATCGCAGCAGTTGCCGTTTTGGCAATGATCATTTTTCTTGTAAAAAAGGTTTATGATAATATGTATGTGATCCGGCATAACCGCGATGTGAGAAAGAAACAGAAGGATCGTTTCAAGGAGCCGAAACAGGATAAATATAATAAAAAGAACCGTCTCTTTAAATAGGACGTTTAGCAGCAGCCTTTCAGAAAAATGGGGCTGCTGTTTTTGTGCCTGAAGAATTGACGTAAAAACAAAAGAAAGGTATGATAGAAGCATGAAATAAGTACCACGATGAAAATGATGGAGCGGAAAAAATGGAGACAAATTACAAAAGAAAGGATACATCAAGAGTAATACTGGATGAAATTTATGCCTGCATTGAAAAACAGGGCGGAATTGTAAAAACAGAAGAGCTGTCAGAGCTTGGAATTGATTACCGGAGAATACTTGATTTTGTGGAAAATGGACAGCTGGTACGAATTAAAAATGGTTATTATACTGACCGGACAGACCGGTTTACAGAGGAGGAACTAATCGCAAAGCTTTTTCCGGATGCACTTCTTTGTATGGAAAGTGCGCTTTTTGCATATGGCTATCTGAGACAAAAGCCATTTGGCTGGACACTTGCGGTAGATAAAAACACATCGAAATCGCGGTTTAAAATGGATTATCCACAAGTGATTCCGTTTTATACGGAACCTGAAACATTAAAGCTTGGGGCCTCGAAGCTCCGCTGGAATGGGCAGGTATTTCGGATTTATGATAAAGACCGTCTGATCTGTGACTGCCTGAAATATGAAGGGAAAATGGAGCGGGCTGATTTTAAAGAAGCAATCCAGAAATACATTAAAGATCCGGATAAGGATATTTCTGCGCTGTTAGACTATGCGAAGGAGAGAAAGGTATTGAAGAAAGTTCAGAATATGATTGGAGTGTGGCTTTAATGGCATTTGAAGTAATGAATGAAACAGCATTAAAGGCAAAGAGTGCTTCGCTTGGTCTGGCATTTCCCAATGCATTATATGGATGTGTTTTGGAAGAGCTCATCCGGCTCGTATACAGTTCTGAATTTTCTGGACATCTGTGGCTCGCAAACCCGGAGGTGCTTGGGGTTGATGTTTACCGGAAAGGGCAGAGGCGGCTGTTAAAATTTTATTATATGGAGAATCCGAAAGTATTTGCGGAGCAAAAGCTGGTACCAGGTCAGAAGCTGTCCTGGAAAATGGCATCCTATATGATAGCAATCATTTTTCGGAAAGAGCATTCTATTTATGTGAACTGGAAGGGGATGGCACAGCAGAAGGAGTATGGCTTTGCATGGAACCTTGTTGGAGAGCTGGAAGGAATGGAGGTACCCATTGAGGCTGCATTAATTCCATTTGAAGAGGGAACTGGAATTTTGGAAAAGGAAAAGCTGGTTCCATTTATGAATCCGGAACAGGAAATTACGTACATGAAATATCCTTCTGATAATCTTCTTGCAGATAATTTGTATGAAATCATAAAGCGTCTGGAACTTATTGATTCCATGGAAGCTTATGCAATATCCGATGAGATACTGCGGACAAAGTCGATCAGTGGAAGGAGAATCGTGGATGAACTGATAAGGCTTACAAAGGACGAACCGAAGCTTTTAAGACTGAAACGGATGCAGCAGCTTCGTTCCTACCGGGATTATACTTATATGAAAAAGCGTTGGGAAAAATATGCAAAAAGTATAAAATCCGAGCTTCCGGAATGGGATGCTGTGATTGAACGTCTATGTACTTTTATGGAACCGGTATGGCATGCGGTCTGCAAAAATGAGATCTTTTTTGATGATTGGATGCCGGAGCTTGGACGGTTCCTTGGCTAGTGCGCAGAAGAAAGGCATGACAGGATGAAGCACAAAGTGGAAATGATTGACAAGAAATTAGAAGAATATGCAAAGTCCGATATGTATCCATTTCATATGCCAGGGCACAAAAGAAGGACACTCCCATTTCCCAATCCATATGAGATTGATATAACGGAGATTGATGGTTTTGATAATCTGCATCATGCAGAAGATATTATCCGCGATGCTGAGCAAAGAGCGGCAGATTTATATGGAGCGAAGAGAAGTTTTTATCTTGTAAATGGAAGCACTTGTGGACTGCTTGCTGCAATCTGTGCGGCAGCGCGAAAGGGCAGCAGGGTTCTTGTGGCTCGAAATTGTCATAAAGCAGTATACCATGCTGTTTTTCTGAATGAATATGAGGCAGTATATCTGTATCCGCAGATAGCGGAATGTGGGATTCAGGGGCAGATTACAGCCGAGGCTGTCAGTGAAAAGCTGACACAGTATCCGGATATTAAAACAGTGATTATTACATCACCAACCTATGATGGAGTTGTGTCGGATGTCCGGGCAATCGCAGAGGTGGTACATAGACATAACGGGGTACTGATTGTAGATGAGGCGCATGGTGCACATTTTGGATTTGGAGGAGGTTTTCCGGAAAATGCCGTAAAGCTCGGTGCGGATGCAGTTATCGTAAGCCTTCATAAAACACTGCCGTCCTTTACACAGACTGCCCTGCTTCATCTTTGCTCAGATCGTATCAGCGAGAGCAGAGTAGAAAAGTATCTGGGTATTTTTGAAACAAGCTCGCCGTCTTATATTTTTATGGCGGGAATTGAGAAATGCATTCGGATGGTTGCAGAAAATGGAACCGGGATATTTGAAGACTATCGGAGAAGATTGGATGCGTTTTATGAGTGTGTGGCAGGACTTAAGCACCTGCATGTCTTAACAAAGAAGGATTTAACAGGGCAGTGCTATGCGTTTGACACCGGAAAAATCCTGATTTTTCCTGATCTGTCTTATATGAATGGGAAAGAGCTTTCGGATATTCTTTTGAACAGGTATCATCTACAGATGGAGATGACGGCAGATAAATATGTTGTTGCAATGACAAGCATTATGGATACGGATGAAGGATTCTTAAGACTTTCGGAAGCATTACAGACTCTGGATCATGATTTGGAAGAAAAAGATCATAAATATTCCGCTTGCAGTCTAAAGGAGTGGTCAGTTTATCAGGAAAATGAAGTGGTTATGCGAATCTGCGAGGCAGAGGATACAGAACAAAAGCTGCTTCCCTTAGAGGAGGCAAAAGGGGAGACGGCAGCAGAATTTGTATTTTTATATCCACCTGGAATTCCGATCATTGTACCAGGAGAAAAAATCAGTACACGGTTTATAAAAGATATCAGGCGGTGTATGACACTTGGATTGGATGTGCAGGGACTTACAGAAGATAAGCGGATTGCAATTGTCAATTCAGATTGACTATATTATACTTAAAGGATAGAAACATGGGGAAAATTTTTTGTTTAATGGGAAAAAGCTCAACGGGAAAGGACACAATCTATAAGGCTTTGCTTGATCAGAATGATTTTGGGCTTAAGAAGATCATTCCCTATACGACAAGACCGATCCGTGAGGGGGAACGGGATGGCAGGGAATATCATTTCTGTGGTGAGGAACAGGTAAGACAGTTCAGACAAAAGAACCAGATTGTGGAGCTTCGTGCATATGATACAGTATATGGGATATGGAAATATTTTACTGTAGATGATGGACAGATTGATCTTGCAGCAGACAGCTATCTTTTGATTGGGACACTTGAGACTTATACAAAGATCCGCAGCTTTTACGGGAATGACAGGGTTATTCCTATTTATATTGAGGTAGAGGATGGAGAACGGCTTTTCCGTGCACTGGCAAGGGAACGTGAGCAGAAGGAGCCGAGATATGCAGAGCTGTGCAGAAGATTTCTTGCGGATACAGAGGATTTTTCCGAGGAGAGATTAAAAGCGGCTGGGATTACAGTACGGTTTGAAAACCGGGCATTCCAGGATACGGTTCAAATAGTTTCAGAATATATCAGAGAACAGATTTCATAAGGGGGTGGCTTCATGGATCTGAAAGTAAATAATGTCAATCAGGTTTCGCAGGTTCCGGATACAGCGAAAACAGAATTAGGCGATGGATCATTTAAATTTACGCTTGCAAGTGCGATTACGGATGCGGATCTTCAGGCAAAGGTAGACGCCCTTCTTTCTGATATTACGGCACAGGGAAACCGGATTGCACAGCATATGGACATCAGGGACATGAAAAAATACCGTTCTCTGATTAAAGAATTTTTAAATGAAGTGGTATATCGTTCCCATAAATTTTCCAGGGAAAATTTTTTAGACCGGAGAGGAAGACACCGGGTTTATGGAATTATCCGTCTGATCGACAGTAATCTGGATGAACTGGCAGGGGAACTTCTAAAGGAGGAGCTTGACCATATCGGGATACTTGATAAGATAGGGGAAATACAAGGGCTGCTTCTTGATATACTGACTTAGAAATGGAGTTATTTATGGCTGGATTTAAAGATATCATAGGACATGAACAGATTATAGAGCATTTACAGAATGCAATCCGCATGGATAAGATTTCCCATGCGTATATTTTGAATGGACCGGCGGAGTCCGGAAAAATGATGCTGGCAGAGGCTTTTGCGATGACACTGCAGTGTGAGAAGGGAGAAAGTGAGCCGTGTCTTTTGTGCCGTTCGTGCAAACAGGCAGTTGACCACAATCAGCCGGATATTATTTATGTGACACATGAAAAGCCAAATACAATTGGTGTGGATGATATCCGGAAGCAGCTGAATAATGATATTGTGATCAAACCATACAGCAGCAGATATAAGATTTATATTGTGGATGAGGCAGAGAAAATGAACCAGCAGGCGCAGAATGCCCTTCTGAAAACGATTGAAGAGCCACCGGCATATGCAGTGATCCTGCTTCTTACAACAAATGCTGACAGTTTTCTCCCAACAATTCTGTCAAGATGTATTACGTTGAATTTAAAAGCTGTAAAGGATAGTGAGATCAAGGCCTACCTGATGAAAACCTATCAGATTCCGGATTATCAGGCTGACGTATGCACCGCCTTTGCGCAGGGGAATGTTGGAAAAGCAGTAAAGCTCGCATCCTCAGAGTCTTTCAATGAGCTAAAGGCTTCGACGCTGCAGCTGATGAAGCGTCTCGATGATATTGAGCTGTATGAGATGACTGCTGCGGTAAAGCAGATCAGCGAGTATAAGCTTGAAATCAATGATTATTTTGATCTTATGATGATCTGGTTCCGGGATATTCTTTATATGAAGGCAACAAATGATGTCAATGGCCTGATTTTCCAGGATGAGGTATATGATATTAAAAAACAGGCAGCGAAACGTTCTTATAATGGAATTGAGAATATTTTAGAGGCTTTGGAAAAGGCAAAGATACGTCTGAATGCGAACGTTAATTTTGATCTTGTGATTGAATTGCTGTTACTGACGATTAAGGAGAATTAATATATGATAAAAATAGTAGGAATCCGTTTCCGTAACACAGGGAAAATCTATTATTTTGATCCGCTTGATTATGATCTCGATCCGGCAATGCATGTCATTGTTGAGACCGCGCGTGGAATCGAAATGGGTACCGTAATGATTGCACCGAAGGAAGTGGATGAGGATAAGGTAGTCCAGCCGCTTAAGCCTGTAATCCGTGTAGCAACGGATGAAGATGAAAAGGTAGTGGAAAGGAACCGGGAGAAAGAAAAGGAAGCGTTTAAGATCTGTAAGGAAAAAATCCAGAAGCATAATCTGGAGATGAAGCTTGTAGATGCAGAATACACCTTTGACAATAATAAGCTGCTGTTTTATTTTACAGCGGACGGACGTATTGATTTCCGTGAACTGGTAAAGGATCTTGCGGCGGTATTCCGCACAAGAATCGAACTGCGTCAGATCGGAGTCAGGGATGAGACGAAGATACTTGGTGGAATTGGAATCTGTGGAAGAGAATTATGCTGTAAATCGTATCTTACAGATTTTGTTCCGGTATCGATTAAGATGGCAAAGGAGCAGAATCTTTCCCTGAATCCAACCAAGATTTCCGGTGTATGTGGCAGACTCATGTGTTGTCTGAAAAATGAGCAGGAGACCTATGAATATCTGAACAGCCGTCTTCCGGTTGTCGGGGATATGGTTCAGACAGACGATGGTTTTCAGGGGGAAGTAAGCAGTGTAAGTGTATTGCGGCAGCTGGTAAAGGTTCTGATCGATAATGGTGACGAAAAAGAATTAAGAGAATATCATGTCGACCAGTTAAGCTTCCGTCCGAGACGCAGGAAAGATGTCAAGCTGACAGCAGAGGAGTTAAAGGAATTAAAATCCCTGGAAGATGACCGCAGGGAAGAAACAGACAAGGAAGTTGGTCAGAATCAGGAAAATCCACGCTCCGCAGGTGGAAGAGGAACAAACCGCCGGAATACAGACAGACCTCAAAGAAATCGTGGACAAAAAAATACCGAAAGGGATGGGGCAAGGGAGCAGCATTACCCAAATAAGAATCGTAAAAGAAACAACAGACGCGAGTTTGACGGACAAAGAGAAAAACGGAAGGAACAGCCAGAAAAGCATGATGGAGAATAATCTGGACAGGATGGCACTTGTAAAAGAGCATGAGCGCGTAGATGAATTACAGCGCAATGGATATTCCATTATTCAGGATCCGGGAAGATTCTGTTTTGGGATGGATGCGGTACTTTTATCTGGCTTTGCGAAGGTAAAGCCAAAAGAAAGGGCGCTGGATCTTGGAACTGGTACAGGAATTATTCCGATACTTCTGGAGGCGAAGACGAAAGGAGAGCATTTTACCGGACTTGAGATTCAGCCGGAAAGTGCAGATATGGCAGCAAGAAGTGTAAAGCTCAACCGGCTTGAGGAGAAGATATCGATCATGACCGGGGATATTAAGGATGCTTCAACATTGTTTGGAGCATCTTCTTTTGATGTTATTACAACGAATCCCCCGTATATGATCGGACAGCATGGAATTACAAATCCAAAGGATGCCAAGGCAATTGCAAGACATGAGGTGCTTTGCACACTGGATGATATTTTAAGGGAAAGTGCAAAAATCTTAAAACCGGGCGGACGTTTTTATATGGTTCATCGTCCTTTCCGTCTTGCGGAGATTTTCAGCAAGATGACAGAATACCGGATTGAGCCGAAACGGATGTGCCTGGTGTATCCATATGTGGATAAAGAGCCTAATATGGTGCTGATTGAGGGGGCAAGAGGCGGGAAATCCCGTCTGACAGTGGAAAAGCCTCTGATTGTATACAAGGCACCGGGGGAATATACCGATGAAATTTATACGATATATGGATATTAAAAATGAGATAACGGGAGGAAAACATGACAGGAACATTATATTTATGTGCTACACCAATCGGAAATTTGGAGGATATTACGTTCCGGGTGCTTCGTACCTTAAAGGAAGTGGATCTGATTGCAGCAGAGGATACCAGAAATTCAATTAAACTGTTAAATCATTTTGAAATTAAGACACCAATGACAAGCTATCATGAATTTAATAAGATTGAAAAGGCATATCAGCTTGTTGAGAAATTAAAAGAAGGGAAAAACATTGCGCTGATTACAGATGCCGGAACACCGGGAATTTCAGATCCGGGGGAGGATATTGTGCGGATCTGTTATGAACAGGGAGTGCCGGTTACTTCTCTTCCGGGTGCAGCAGCCTGCATTACGGCACTTACGATGTCCGGAAGACCGACAAGGAGGTTTGCTTTTGAAGCATTCCTTCCAAAAGATAAAAAGGAACGTCAGGCCGTGCTTGAGGAGTTAAAGGATGAGACGAGAACGATCATTATTTATGAAGCTCCGCATCATCTGTTAAAGACGGTTACGGAGCTTATGAATGTGCTTGGAGACAGAGCACTTACACTCTGCCGGGAGCTTACGAAAAAGCATGAGGAGAAGCTTCAGACGACCTTTTCCCAGGTGCTTGAATATTACAGTGGGAAAGAACCGCGTGGGGAATATGTTCTCGTTATCTGTGGAAGAAGCCGCGAGGAGATGGCACTTGAAAAACAGAAAAGCTGGGAGGCTATGTCTGTTGAGGAGCATATGGCATATTATGAGTCACAGGGAACTTCCCATAAGGATGCCATGAAGCTGGTCGCAAAGGACCGGGGTGTAAGCAAGCGGGACATCTATCAGGCTTTGTTAGGGTAAGCTTAAGGTACAGACTCATAAAAGTCTGCAAAGTAGGAAGCAAGCAGGGAAAATGGTGCAGGTCCCATTGCAAGTACTGTTTTATGAAAATCTTTTAAAGAGCAGCCGGTTTTGAGGCTGCTTTTTACTTTTTCATGCAAATCAAGGAAATTGATATAACCAACATAATATTTTAGATAATTACCGGGATCCGACACGATAAGTCCGGTAATTTCATCAATGGCATCATGGTCGGTGATGCCATAGGTTTCCCAGAACTGATTGATTTGAGGCTTCGTCCAGCCTTCATAATGGATTCCAATATCAGCAGTAGCGTAAAGGCTTAAGGTAGCGGACTGGTTGTGCATAAGAAAGGCAGCAGAATCTGCTGGAAGTCCGGTATAGGCATAGCTTAACATTTCCACATAGGTTGCCCAGCCTTCCACGTATCCCGGATAATTTAATATACTCTGGATTGGTTCCATGCCGTAAGAATAGCTCATGATCGTCTGATAAAGATGACCGGGATAGCCTTCATGTGCCAGTGTTGTAAAATTGGAGATACTGGTGTTTTTTTTGGAATTATTAATATAAATGCTGTTGTTTGAATAATCATCGATCGGGGATGTAATATAGAATGCTGGAGCAAGGTAATCCTGCAGACATGGATCAACATAATGGACCGAATAACTGGCATCAGGCGGCTTAGGAAAATTGGAAAGCATGGACTGCTTTAATGATTCTAAAATCTGTTCCGGTTTGGCACTGGTTAATTCTGTCGCTGACGTAGTGCTTAGAAGATCCGGATTCTGTCGGATCAGCTCGGCGCAGGTTAAGATATCATTGTCCCGGTGTTTTTTAATTTTTTCCGCAATTTCGGGAATGGAATCGGCATCGCCGGTATCTGCCGTTACAAGAAGCTCGTAGTAGGCTTTACCATCCGGATCATAACAGAGTCCCCAGTTGTTGGTTCCACTGCCAAGCAGGGCAGAAAGTCCGTCGATCAGCTTCTGATAAGCTGGAATGATGGAATCAGAGATAATCTGTTTATTCTGTGTTTCATAATGATGGATCTGTTCCCTGGAAAGTCCTTTGATATTGGAAAGCCGGTGTTCAAAGGTTTCAATCAGGTAATTGTCGTCTGGCGTTTTGATAAATTCCTCACATTCTGTAATGATGTGGTTACAGTCTTCGTCTGACATAAACAGACCGGCAGCCGCCTTTTCTTTTTCAAAATCCATTATTTCTGAAAAATACGTATCTGTTTTGGAAAGCAGCTCCAGATAGTCATGGATATCCTGTTCATTTGAAAAGCTGTATTCCGCAAATAGAACCGGAAGCTGTGCCTGAATCCCATTCGAGGGAATCAGAGGTTCCTCATACAGATGGTATGTACTAAGCTTTTTCTGGATCGACAGGTAATTCATCAGAAGATCATAGATAAACTGCTGCTTTTGGGTAAGGGCATCCTGAGAAAAGGAGTTTAGCTTTTTTAGTGTTTTTTCCAGTTCCTTTGAATTTTTATCAGAAGAAAAATGTCCGAGTGTGACCGGGGAATCGGTGATACCGTAATCCGATGGATTTTTTAAAGTATAATGAAGATTTAAGGTACTTGCAGTTACTTCAGTCTGAAACAGTTCATCTAAAAATGAGGAGAAATCCAGTTCGGATTGTTTATTGCAGCAGGCTGTGAAAAGGATTGGCACAGGGAGAAGTAAGAGAATGGAAAGCAGGAGGGCGGTTCTTTTTCTGGAAGAGCATTCCGTGCAGAAGCGTCTGACACCGGCAGACTTGAAATTTAATCGTTTCATGGCAGTTTTTCCAAATCAATCATATTAGTGCATGTATATGCAGGATTATGGTTATTCAGAACGTTATCAGGCTGTTCCCATTTCTATACGACGTTCACGTAACACACGTTTTGTACTTTCATAAAATTATCCACACATATCAGGAAAATAAGACAGGCTATGCACATAGGATGAACAGAGGATGTGGAGGAAGTGGGAAAAGAGATGAATTACCTCTGGGCAGGAATGATCTTAATTGGAATTGTTTATGGTGCGCTTACCGGAAAGCTGACAGAAGTGACTGAGCAGGTGCTTTCCTCCGCAGGAGAGGCTGTGACACTGTGTATAACGATGGCAGGGGTGATGGCATTTTGGGTTGGTCTGATGGAAATCGCTGAACATGCAGGAATCCTGCAATGTATGGAGAAGAAAATGAGTCCGGTTCTTACCTTTTTATTTCCAGATGTGCCGAAAGACGATCCGGCAAGAAAGGCAATTGCAACAAACATTATTGCAAATATTTTCGGGCTCGGATGGGCAGCAACCCCGGCAGGGCTTTCAGCCATGAAGGAATTAAGGAGGCTGCAAAAACCGGGAGATACCGATGCATCGGATGCCATGTGTGATTTTCTGATTCTTAATATATCTTCCCTTCAATTAATTCCGGTCAATATGATTGCATACCGGAGTCAGTATGGAAGCATCAATCCGGCTGCGATTGTCGGTCCGGCGATTGCTGCAACAACGATATCCACAGCCGCAGCAATTGGATTCTTAAAGATCCGGAGAGGAGTAAGCCATTGAGCTTTCTGATCTTTTTATCGGAAACAATGATTCCGATTCTTATATTTTGCATTGTTGCAGCTGGAATCAGCAGAAAACAGAATGTATATGACGAATTTGTCCATGGGGCAGTAAAAGGCTTAAAGACAGTAGCAGGAATTGCACCAACACTGATCGGGCTTATGATTGCGGTTGGTGTTCTGCGAGCATCCGGATTTCTGGACTTTTTATCCGGTATGCTTCAAAGGCTGCTTGGGGTGGTGCATTTTCCAGCGGAGCTTGTGCCGCTTGCCGTGATCAAAATGTTTTCGTCCTCCGCGGCAACAGGACTGCTTCTGGATATATTTAGAAAATTCGGAACCGATTCCAGAAACGGGCTGATCGCATCCATTATGTTAAGCAGTACAGAAACAATCTTTTATACCATGTCGGTTTATTTTATGGCTGCAAAGGTAAAGAGGACGCGTTATACGCTGCCAGGTGCGCTGATTGCAACGGCTGCCGGAATTGCCGCAAGTGTATGGCTTTCGGATCTCATGCTGGCAAAATAAAAAGAATATATGAAAATATGTCATTTGTGTCAGTAAAACTGTGGTTCAGGTAAAGTATCTGGTAACTGCCCAGTGCCAGTTTATCCTTGCACTGCCGGAAAAATACTTCGATTGACCACCGGCATACGTAACAGGACAGGATTTCATCGGTTGATAATGAGACATCGGTGCTGAGAAAAGCCCGCAATGCTTTCGGGTTTCCAAATGCTTTTTCCGGGTAGCTCAAAAGAACAACAGCATTTTCGATGCCATTAAGTTTTCCTTCATACCGGTACACATAATAATTAAAGCACCAATCGTATGAAATCCTCTTTCCACAAAGGTACTGATTATTTTTTCAGAAACATACCAGCAGTCACACAGGAAATAGGACATCACTGGGGGAACTGGTAGTTCTCTTGCAATGTTTTGCACAATGTTGATTTTGGAAATGGATTTATTGTACAAAACAAAAGCATAATTCAGGACAATGCCGTTGCAAGAAAGCATGACAGAAACGGCCTGATGCCCATAAGATGATTTACCACCCGGTTAGAATAAAATTTGCAAAAGTTAAATTTTTTTAACTGGTTGTATATGAATGACGAATGATGTATAGTATTTGCGAGAGACACCTTCTTTCTCGTGGATGTTGCAAATGTTTGTTTTGTCACTTTCATTATACAACACAATCGAATTCAAGGTGTCTTTCTTTTATGCAAAATCACGAACTTGCTCATTTATAGTTCTTATTTTAATATACGCTTTTGGTCCAAAAATTATATTGAATATAACCAAAAATGCAAAGAAAATGTTGTTTCAAACAGTTACTATTGTATTAAAAAATAAAATGGAGTATGGTCAAAGTAATCATTGAGGCTGAAAAATAGAAAAGAGGGAAATAAGGATGAATAAAACATGGTTAGGATATTCAAAATATGTGGTAGTATTATTACAATTAGAAAGAGATTATGAAAAATAAAAAAATCGCTATAGCTGTTATTATCGCTTTGGCAATTGTTTCTGCAATGTATTGCCTGACAACAGTATATAATCACATTCATAAATTATCGAAAAATAATGTTCCCCGAAAATCGGATGTGACAAACAGTACACAAGATTTAACAACGGAAACAGGCGAGGAAATGGAAACAGGCTTTGGTAATATTCTTTATCTTTTAAATGAGCCTGTCGAATCAGAGAATCTCTGTTATGTTATTCAAGGATATTCGGTTGAAAAAGAACTGCCAGAAGGTTCGATCGTGGAAGCAGATCAGAACTGGAAGGGATACGAAAAGGAGACTCTTTTGGATGGATATTCCTATGTGGTACTGAACGAAACGATTGAAAATATTGGAGATAATGCAATTGAATTTGCTCTTAATAACACATATTTGTGCAGAGCATCAGATGAAACATATAAAGAATTGGTAGATTATGAAGAGCCATTTACTTGTATAAATGGGAAAAAAGCAGGAAAAGACCAATTTATAGAAATACTGGAGCCAGGAGAGAAAAAAGAATATTCGATTGTTTATATAATAAACGATAAAGAATGGAATCATACGTATATGTATATAGAAATCAATAATACAGGAACTATCAATCTTCCGGATCTAACGAGAAAAGTAGTTCTTAATAAGGAGGACTTCTGATATGAGAAAGATTTTGCAGATTGAGGTAAAAAGGGCATTTACAAATAGGGGAATGCTATTTGCCATTTTAGCTGGCACTGCAATTGTTAGCTGGCATTATTTTGGGGAGGTGTTACCAACATATCAAAAACAGCTGGAACTTCAGCAATATATGTCACAAAAGGACTTCAATATGATTTATCCATATAATGCTTTTGATATCTGGATGGGGGGAAATTCTTATACATTACAGCAATATTTATATTGTTTGCTTATCCCGGTTATTGCAGTGCTTCCATATGGATGTTCATATTTTCAGGATACTTATAGTGGATTTAGCAAAAATATTGAAATACGTATTAATAAAAAATACTATTTGCTCGGAAAATATATTGCGACTTTTTTATCTGCTGGAGTTGCTGTAATTTTTCCATATATATTAAGTCTGTTTTTGACAACAGCAACGTTTCCTTCATTACTTCCTCAAAATGCGAATTATCCGGCAATTAACAATCAGAGCTTATGGTATGAATTGTTTTTTCGACATCCATTTGCTTATCTGATTTTTTATTTTGGTATTATATTTGTATATAGTGGATTCATAGGGGGGATTGCATTATGTGCTGCAACATTTACCCGATATCGGTTTGTTGTGTTTGTTGTGCCGATGATCGTATATATATTTTTTTATTCATTTGGAAGTCTTTTGGGCAAAATAGACATGATCCCGGTATATTTTCTTAATCCTTCTTTTGGAAAAACATCGGTAATAGCACTTGTTTTACAGTGTGCCGGAATGTTTGCATTTACTTGTTTTTCATATTTTTACGGGGAGATAGTTAGTGATAGGGTATAAAAAACAAAATTTTCAGAACATTTATCGGTTATTTTATGAATATCGTTTGTGGTGCTTTGGATATATAATAGGGATATTTTTTGTACTGTTTCTATCATCTGCATATTATGCAGAAATTATATTGAAGAGTGGAATTCCCTGTTCTATGGCAGATATTTATATAGGAAGCTGTGATCTTTTTTTATGGACGTATGCAATATTACCAGCAGATATTATTCTTTTTTTATTTTGGAGTCGTGATGATTTACTGGCGCAGCCTGTGCTTTTAAGAGGATCAAAATTAAAAATATATGTTGAGCTTGTAAAAAAAATTATTGAGATAGCGTTTATACAGACTATTCTTATGAATATTATGTTAGTTCTGCCAGGATGTCTGTTTTCTACAGAATTTTGTAATTTTAATAGTTCTGCCAGTGCGTTTTATCTGGCAACAAAGCAGAAGGTTGAGGTCGCAAACTGGATTATTGTGGTATATTTTAGCTGTATTATTTTTATAAGAACAACTTTCATGCTGTGCATAGGTAATCTTATGCGTTGGTGTTTAAAACAGGAAGTTTTTTCCACAATCTTATGTGTTTGTATAGGTACTATTGAGTCAGTAGATGCAAAATGTCAATTGTTTTTTGGTTATTTAACTTATTCGTATGAGTCATTTGCATCAATAAACAATATTCAGAAAAGCATATTGTATATACTGATCTTTACCATAGTATTCGTTGTGATATCTGGAATTGCAATAAAAAGGAAGGAATTTTATTATGAACAGCCAATATAGAAAACTCTTATATCGGGAGCTCCATGTTGGAATTCGAATGAGAAATCGTGCCTATTTTGCACTGGCATGTTATGCGATAATGATCTGCCTTGTTTATTATTTTCAGATAGTTCATTATTTTCAGAAGGATAATCAAGTTATAACTCCGACTAGTGGGGATTTTTTGCTGCATTTTTTGGGTGGAGGGTTACCGCAGAATCATATCAGCAAAGATAGTTTTTATACAATGCCAATTATATGGTTTGCCACGTTTTTTTTAATTTTTCTTATAAATGGTCAGTATGTAAGAGCGGATTTTTCGGCATGTGGTTATCAGTATTTTGTTCGAACAATGGATAAGCGTATGTGGTGGATCAGTAAAGTCTGCTGGTTGTCAATATCGGTTTCTCTTTGTTTTTTAATTATAGTAGCAGTAAGTTTTATTTTTGGAATATTGTTAGGAAATTCCACGATGTTACCGACAAGAGAAATTAATCAGGTATTTCATGAGGTTGATACATTAGAATACACAGTGGGAGATGTGATCGTAAAAGGTCTGATTGTCCCTATGATTATGACGGCAGGTTTTTGTGAATTTCAGATTTTGTTAAGCTTTATGATAAATGATATATTTTCAATTGTAGTTTTAATGATCATATTAATTGTGTCATCAAGTCAGAATAAATATTATCTTTTGGGAAATTATATTATGGCATTTCGTGACAAAAAGATACTTGGAGAAGAAGGAATATTTCTTGTATATGGGATCATTGTGGGAATTTTGCTCTTTGGTGCAAGTATGATTGGCGGATATTATATTTTTAAAAAGAAAGATGTCATCTAGAGGATAAAAGGAATGGTAATTGAGGTTAAAGATTATAGCAAAAAAATAGGAAAGACGGACGTTCTGCGGGAAATCAATTTAGAGATGAAAAGTGGAAGAATATATGGTTTAAAAGGAAAAAACGGATCAGGAAAGACAATGCTTATGCGTGCCATTAGTGGACTCATAAAACCAACAAGCGGAGCGGTCATTGTGGATGGAAACGTAATCGGTGAGGACATCTGCTTTCCACAGAGCATTGGAGTGCTTTTGGAAAATCCTGGATTTCTTGCCGAATATACTGGATATAAAAACTTAAAACTGTTGGCAGATATAAAGGGGGTAATTGATGATGAACAGATCATTCAGGTCTTAGAAAAGATTGGACTTGGCGAAGCTGCTGATAAGAAATATCGAAAATATTCATTGGGAATGAAACAAAAGCTTGGTATTGCCGCTGCAATCATGGAAAAGCCAGAAATTGTTCTTTTAGATGAACCGACAAATGCGCTGGATGAAAACGGTGTTGAACAGTTTCGGCAGATACTGTTAGATTTAAAAGAAGAAGGAAAATTAATTGTATGGTCCAGTCATGATACGGAGGAGCTTAAGAAATTTTCAGATGAAATTTTTGTAATGAGTAGCGGACGGATAATAAATCATCTGATCAGAAAGGAAGAATGGCGTGAAATTTAAACGAGTTATAAGATATGGCGTGCTCCTGTTTTTTTTATGTATGATAGGAATTATCTGGATCTATAAATTCCAGCAAATAAATCAAAAATATCCTCCGGCGAAAGTGGAGAGATATTCTTGTGGAAAAGCCATGGAGTATGATGGAATACAGATGGTAGTTAATCGTGCAGACTGGATTTCCGAGAATGAAATAAAGAAAAATAATTGGAATATTGACACGGATAAGCGGCTTGGTGATTATAAGATACTTGATTTTAAAACGACAATTACCAATGTTTCAGAACAAAGGAAGACATTGGATCTGACAGATTTCAGGTTAGAAATGTCTGGTTTTTGCAATGGAGTCAGCATGGAAGCTTTTTTCATAATTAATGATGAGAGTATTTCTTCTATGATATTGAATTTAGAAAAAGGTGAATCGGTTTCTGTACATATTCCATACATGTTAAATCAGGTCTCATTTACAGATAAATATTGGAAGAATATTGAGCAGAAAGAAGCTGGAATAACTGTTTCGCTGTATCCGGTAAAAAGGTATATGGCTGGAATATAAAAACAGGTGTTGACAGATCAGATGATGAGCATTATAATAATAATGTTTTCAATGACGCGGGGTGGAGCAGTCTGGAAGCTCGTCGGGCTCATAACCCGAAGGTCACAGGTTCAAATCCTGTCCCCGCAACTCTTAGGTGGCTATATGTAGTATATAGTCGCTTTTTTTATATAAAAAAGCGGCTAATTGCAAAACATACAATAAGTAAATTTAGTATGAGCAGTGAGAACGTGCCTGCGGTTACTTGTGCTTGCAGTACATGTGTTAGTAAGGTGTATTAATTTTCGCAATTATCTAAATTTACAGATATAAAGGAGGAGCAGCCATGGAAGCAGTAGAACAGTTTTTGCAGATGGTAAAGGAATCGGATAACATTGTTTTTTTTGGAGGGGCAGGAGTCTCTACGGAGAGTGGAATCCCGGATTTCCGCAGTGTGGACGGACTTTATAACCAGCAGTATGATTATCCACCGGAGACGATTTTAAGCCATACATTTTTCCGGAGAAATCCGAAAGAATTTTACCGCTTTTACCGGAATAAGATGCTCTGTCTGGATGCCCAGCCGAATATTACGCATAAGAAGCTTGCAGAGCTTGAAGCGGCAGGGAAATGCAAAGCGGTCATTACCCAGAACATTGACGGACTGCATCAGAAGGCAGGAAGCAAAAATGTCTTAGAGCTTCATGGAAGTGTTCTGCGTAATTACTGTGAGAACTGCGGCAGATTTTTCCCGGCAGAGACGATACTGCATTCCGAAGGAATTCCATGCTGTGACGAATGCGGCGGTACGATCAAGCCCGATGTTGTTCTGTATGAAGAAGGGTTAAACCAGAAGACACTGGAGGATGCGGTCCGATATATCAGCAATGCGGATGTTCTTATTATAGGAGGAACATCTCTTGCGGTATATCCGGCAGCAGGACTGATCGATTATTACCGGGGTAGTAAGCTTGTACTTATCAACAAGTCGACAACACCGATGGACAGCCGGGCAGACCTTCTGATTCAGGCGGGGCTTGGAAGTGTGTTTTCTAAGATCAGCGTCCTATAATTTAAAAAGCAGGAAGAGAGGAGACAGGAATGATCCAGTATGAAGTAGGAGATATTGTAAAATTAAAAAAGCAGCACCCATGCGGCAGCAGTGAGTGGGAAATTCTGCGTGTCGGCGCAGATTTCAGGCTGAAATGCTTAGGATGTGGACATCAGATCATGATCGCAAGGAAGCTTGTGGAAAAAAATACAAAGAATATCCGGAAGCCGGAACCGTTATCATAAAATTTCTTGTGAAAATTAAAGAAAAGCTCTTGCATTCTGCAAAAATCCATGTTAAAATCTAACCTCGTGGTATATTATAAATTCCTTGTCCGCAGAGTTTTCTCTGCGAGCCAGAGACCAAAA
>CAKRLN010000003.1 GCA_934359535.1 uncultured Lachnospiraceae bacterium | reverse complement strand
GGGTTGTATTCGGTGTGCCGGGTTCCGGTAAATCCTTCCTCTGTAAGGCAGCTATGGGGCAGGTATTTCTTTCCACAGATGATGAAATCATTATTATAGACCCCATGAACGAATACTTTGATATTGCGACAACCTATGGCGGCATGGTCATCAATATGTCCACTTACACGGACAACTATGTGAATCCTCTTGCCATGGATGTATGGAATCTTGACCAGAACGATACAAAGGGCGGGGGAAGAGAAAAAGGTGAGTTCATGCTTGGTCTTTGTGAGCAGTGTATCGGAGATAGTCTCAATTCCCGTCAGAAGTCCATTATTGACCGATGCGTAAGAAAGATGTATATTGACATTGCAAGAAGCAGAGAGAAGTATATTCCGGTTATGAGTGATTTTTATGATATTCTTATGGCACAGCTGGAGGAAGAGGCAAAAGAGATTGCCTTATCACTTGAGCTTTTTGTAAATGGTTCACTTAACATTTTCAATCATCATACAAATGTGGATGTGGACAACAGATTTACTGTGTATGGTATCATAGACCTTGGAACAGAGCTTAGTACTATCACAATGCTTGTCATGATGGAGTCTATCCAGCAGAGAATTGTGGAGAATGGAAGGCAACATGGCTTTATATTGATGAATTCCATGTGCTCTTAAATTCAGAGTATTCCGCAAAATATTTGCAGCAGCTTTGGAAGAAAGTAAGAAAACAGGGCGGTCCTTGCACTGGTATCACGCAGCTTCTTAAGTAGGCAAACACAGACAGCTCCAAGATGGCAGAGGTTATTGGAGTATCAGATGCACAGCTTAGATTCGTAACAAACAGCAAGTACGGTATGGGACTGTTAAAGTGCGGTAATGAGGTTATTCCATTCGACAATCAGATTGGAAAGGATACGAGTCTTTACAAGCTATATAATACCAATATCCATGAGATAATCGAAATGAAGAAACAAGAGAAAATCCATCAATAGTTTTTGGGGAATCCTGTGTGAATATATGTTATTATAGTATGTAGGGAAATAAGCCCTACATGCTATAATGATTGGAGTGAAAAGAGTGACACCAGAAGAAAAAATGTCTTAGTTAAGTCCCAAAAGATTAGCAGGTGTAATGCACAAAAGCTATATTATGCTATTTGGAAAAAAGCTCAAAGGAAATGGACCGTAAAAAGAGGAGAGGTTTATTTTGTGGATTTGGGAGAAAATGTAGGTAGTGAAGAGAATAAAATCAGACCGGTTGTAGTTTTACAATCAAACGCATATAATTTTCATTCACCTGTTTTTACCGTAGCAATTATTTTTTCTAGTACTCTCACAATTCAAGATATTCAGATTCCAATAACAGGTAAATATCCATTTGTAGATGAAAATGGAATAACTAAAAACCTATGTGGTGCAATAGATCTTGGGCAGATAAAAACGATTGGTAAAGGGAGAATTGTGTCAAAGAAAGTTTGTGATTTATCAGCGGAAATGAAAGATGTTGATATTAAATTGTTGAATGTACTGGGATTAAGTAGTATAATAAAAAAAGGACAATTTAATTCAGTCGTTAAATGGAAAAGTAGAATATTTGAAAGAAAAGCTTAAAAAAATAATGAGGAATAGTTCATAAAATATTTGACTTTTCATATAATATTGGTGTAGGATAGTCATACAGTTATGGTTGGTTTGGCGACTGACCGGTAAAAATTGATTCAGTTATGGTGAATCTGGCGATTCATCGGCAAGCCCTTACGAAAGTAGGGGCTATTTTTTATATATTTTACATAAGCCATTTGGACTAACCATCCAGATGGTTATTTTTTACCCTTTTTTGGGGTAATGGATGTAGAAGGTGAGAAAATTGAAAATCAAAAAGGTCGATGACAAGCCTATGGTAATCCATACCAAGAAGAAAGCAGAGCTTCACAAACACGAACCAAAGAAAGCGTCCATCAAGGCTTCCAACATCTATACGGTTGACCGAAGTCAGAAGATTAAAGGTTCCAAGATTACAACTACTGAAAACAAGAAGTTTCGGAGAAGTATGATTCATCCGGTTGATAAGGCAAAGAAGGGAATGTTCAGGTAGTACCGGGCAGCATTGAAGGAATCTAAGCAGTCCATTAAGACAAAGAATTCTTCTATTAAGGTGGCAGGTGCAGCCGGGGCACAGACAGCGTTAAGTCAGATGGAAGGCGGTGAGGAAGTAAAGGAAGTGGCAAATATTGCTTATGTTGCAACAAGATCGGTAACGGGGACAGTATCCAGGGGAGCTGAATTGTTCAGGCGAAAGGCACTGGCTGAGAAAAGAAAGCGTATTTAAAAGCTGGAAGCTGGAAAGAAGCTTGCCAAGAAAACAGCAAAAGAAACTGCTAAGACCGTTGCAAAGGAGGCATCCAAAGAGACTGCCAAGGCAGCGACAAAGGAAGGTGCAAAAGTACCAGAAAAAGTTGGAATCACTGTTGCAGGAACAGCAGCCGGAGCAGAGACAGGTCCGTATGCTCCTCTGATTGGTATTGCTGTGGGTAAGGAAGTTGGAGATAAGATTGATAAGATGGATTCCCAGAGAAACAGCAGAAATCGAAGGATTAAGTTCTTTCTGGATAAGATGAAAGCAGAAGGTGAACAGCAGGACAGTTTTGCAAAGCTGGTTAAAGATTAGTTTGTCAACAAAATGGCACGACCAATAAAAAAGATTATGGTTGCAGTAGGAGGATTTTTGCTGGTACTTGTGTTACTCATTGCGGTAACAGTTCTTCCGGTAGTAGCAGTAATTGCTATTCTCTACAACTCGCCATTTGCTTTTTTCCTCTCGCCAATGGAGTCTGGAGATACGGTCACTACGGTAACAAGTGCCTATGTCTCGGAGTTTAACAGGGATATTAACACTCTGGCAAATGAACACACGGGATACGATACCGGGCAGATTATGTATGTGGATTTTGAGGTGGAAAGTGCAGGAAACTTCAATGATATTGTCACCATCTATATGGTCAAATATGGCATTGGGGATACTACAACCATTATGAATGATACCTCCAAGAGTAAGCTCAAAGAGGTATTTGACGATATGTGTTCCTACACAACAAGTTCGGGAAGTGAAACCACTGAAAATGAGGATGGCTCAACCACTACACAGACTGTATTGTATGTGAATGTGAATCTTAAGACCTGTTATGACATGATAACGGAATACAATTTCGATTCGAACCAAATCGAACTGGTTAAGGAAATGATGCGGATGTTTGGCAGTACAAGTGGTGTCACACCGCAATCAGCTCTGACACAGGCAGAGGTGGATGTCATTTTGCAGGGCATTACAGACCCAACACAGCAAACCGTTGTCTCCTATGCACTGACAAAGGTAGGCTATCCGTACAGTCAGCAGTACCGGGACACAGGCAATTATTATGATTGCAGTTCCCTTGCCTACTATTCATGGAAAGCAGCCGGTATTGATATCAGCTACGGTGGAGCAATTACGGCTGCTACGGAGGCAAAAGGTCTTGACAGTGCAGGTCATACGGTAGCTTATGCAGATATGCAACCGGGAGATTTGATTTTCTACAGCTATGAGAGAAATGGCAGATACAAGAATATCAGTCATGTGGCTGTGTATATTGGAAATGGAATGGTAGTAGAAGCAAAAGGTGTTGCTTATGGTGTAACCTACAATACAGTACAGAATGTGGGAAGCATTGTGCTTATTGGCAGACCACAGTAATCAGGAAGAACTATAAAAAAGCAGCATCTGGCAGCGCTTCGGTTTTGCCGGATGTTTTTGGTTAGGAGCACTAAATCAGGAAAGTTTTTGTCATTAATTCTTAGGAAGTTGAGGAGCGACAAAGACTGGTCACGTTACTGAAAGAAGAGAGTCATTTAAGTGTAAGTAGAAAATTTATGTGACACTATAGTTTAATGATGACGTTCTAGAGAGAGTGCGTGAAAGAAAGCAAACATGAGAAAAAAACTCATTAAGAAATTATTGAATTGACAAAGCAATTACGACAGTGTACAATAGGTCACGGTTAGTCACGACTAACAACAATGCTTTACCATGGTAATGCACTAATTGGGTGAACGTTATCAGGGAGATTAATCTGCAACTAGATAAAGAGAGGTTGAAAAGATATATTGAAAGATTTTGGAATAAAATAGCTGTTGCAGTAGAATGTCTTGGAAATCAAGATGAGAACTACAAGGAATACATAACGGATACAGTGGTGAAGAGTATTCCAGAATTGAGAACTAAAATTAAAAGAGGATATTCAAACAGCATATGAAGGAGATTCGGCAGCACATAGTTATATAGAGATTGTGATGGCGTATCCTGGCTTGCTGGCCACACAGACTGGCGCGTATTTTATGGGAGTTGAATGTTTCTATATTGCCCGGAATTTTGACAGAGTATGCGCATTCCGAAACGGGTATTGAGATACATTCCGGTGTCAATATTGGAGAATAATTTTTTGTAAACCATGGTATAGGTGTGGTCATTGGAGAAACAACGGATATTGGAAATCATGTTAAAATATATCAGGGAGTAACTTTGGGGGCTATATCTACATCGGGAGGTTAGAAATTCAAAGAAGTGAAAAGATATTCCACATTGGAGGATAATGTCACAATATATGTGGGAGTATCCATTTTGGGTGGGAAGACAATCATTGGAAAAGGAACTGTTGTGGGAAGTAATGCGTTTATTACCAAGTCGGTGGAAAGCAATACTAAGATTTGCATTATGTAAGTAGAAAAATTTTTTGATACAGAGTTAGTTGCGACTAATCTTAATACACAGAGATTGTGAGAAAAAAGGAAAAAGAAGTGGATGTGGGTTTATGATTGCATTAGTGATTTTTATTGGATGTCTTATATTGTTTATAACAGATAGGTTTCCGTTGGCTACAGTTGCAATGTTGGGGTGTGTTGCTTTGGTTGTTTTTAATGTTTGCACTGTAGGCGAGGCGTTTTCTGGTTTTACGAATGATATCGTACTCATAGTATTCGGTACCGAAATTTTTGGTATCGCATTTCAAGAGAGCGGACTTGATATTCTTACAGTCAAATTTATACAGAAGCATTCGATGGTAGCTGATTCTTGGAAAATGACAAAACGAATCATTATTATTGCAGGAACGATAGCTACAATCCTGTCAGCCTTCCTGAATAATCAGGTGGTATCCGCACTTATGTTGGTAATCTGCATGAGTATGGCAGCAAGAATGGAGGGGGTAAATGTAAAGGATATTACGTTACCTGTAATCTACTTTGTGATTTTGGGCGGTCAATGCACACTGATAGGAGCACCTGCCACGTTGATGGCATCCTCGATATCGGAGGAAATGACGGGGTACGCAATTCCTTTCTTTGAACTGTTGCCGATAGGGTTCATTATTTTTGTTTTAGGAATGGTGTATATGTGTTGCGTCGGATATCGAAAAGGTTCGGGAATATGGGGGAGTGCGCTATCTGAAAAGGGGGTGTCTACTGTAGATGTATGTCAAGCAAGACAGGTTGATAAAAGAAAATGTATAATCACGTTATCGGCCGGAGTGATTATGCTTGTTATGTTCATTACAGAGCTTTTTTCTGTGGGAACAGTATCGCTGATAGGTGCCCTGATATGTCTCTTTGGGGGTGCTACAGAACAAAAGAAAGCCCTACTCAAAGTGGATTGGAATGTATTAATATGGCTGGGATGTAGCATTGGAATGGCAAATGTTCTTAATAGTAGCGGAATTGTACAGAGTTGTTGCGACAAAGTCATTATGTATCTTCCGGTAGATACATCGCCCTATGTATTTTTGATTGCAGTAGTGTTATTGACTACATTTGCAAGTAATTTGATTGCTAATACTACGACGGTAATTATGATACTTCCGTTTGCTATTCAGATTGCAGAGCAGTTTGGGTGGAATACCGTTCCTTTTGTGATAGGTATTACCATGGCTGCGGGATTTGCGATTTTGACACCATTGTCCTGTGGCTTTATCGGAATGACCATGAGAGTGGGATACAAGTTTAAGGATTACGTCAGGTATGGCATGTGTATGCAAGCAATATTAACGGTATCGACTATTTTGTTAACAACTATAATGTACCGGTTTTGAGCAGAGTAATAAGGAAATAGTAGATATGTTGATATAATTCATCACACTGTTGCATAAAAGTTAACAATTGTGATGCAAACAAATTATAACGGAGGAATATAAAATGTCTTATCAAGGAAAAAAACAAAAAGGATTAACAGTAAAAGAATTAATTATTATCGGAGTATTTACCGCAATTTTGTCCGTATGCTCGATGCTGGGAGGGACTATCTTCGCGATTACGCCCACCCTCACATTTTATTATCCAATCGGTGCAGCTTTGCTTCCGGGACCTGTATTTTTGTTATTATTGGCAAAAGTGCCTAAAAAGGGAGCGCTTACGATTATTGGAATAATCCTAGCGGTTATTGGTTTTATGACTGGTATGCACTGGGCAATGTGTTTTGGAGGATTGATAGGATCAATTCTTGCAGATGTGATTGCTGGTACAAAAGATTACTGTAGTAAAGTAATTAACATTTTAGCATATATTGTATATTCATTAGGTTCGACAGGAACTTATTTTGCATTTTTCATTAATCCGAATGCCTGGGCAAACACCATGTTGGAAAATGGTACTACACAGGAATATATTGACGCTATGAAAGATGTAGCTACTTGGTGGGTACTTGTGATTATGGTTGTTGGTACGATTGTAGTGGCGGGTATTAGTGGATATATCGGCAGTAAGATGTTGAAAAAACAATTTGAGAAGGCGGGGATCACAGCATGAGTTTGTACAGGGAAAAAGAACTTCTTGATTTTGATCCGCGTACGAAAATTATTTTGCTAATTCTTTTGGTCCTAAGCGTGGCAATTGCTCCTTCGC
Organism: uncultured Lachnospiraceae bacterium; assembly: GCA_934359535.1. Taxonomy (GTDB): domain Bacteria; phylum Bacillota; class Clostridia; order Lachnospirales; family Lachnospiraceae; genus Roseburia. The sequence goes on along the minus strand of CAKRLN010000003.1, from coordinate 17,532 downwards.
TTGCATATGAATGCGTTTTGATTGCATTGATTGCAATGTTTGGTATTTTGTGTGGCAAAATCAAATATTCACTAATAGGAATGATTTTGTATTTGGCATTGTACGGCTTTACAGTTCATTATCTGCAGGATGGTACAGAAACCATACATACGATGTTTCTTGCATGGTTAAGTCTTATTTTTAAGGTTTATCCATGCTGTATGTTAGCTGGAATTGTAATATCGACTACAAAGATTAACGAATTTTTGTCAGCGATGAATAAAGCACGTATTTCTTCTAGGCTTGTTATTCCGATGGCGGTTATGCTTCGTTATATACCCACGATTCGTGAGGACTGGCATTACATAAAAGATGCGATGCGATTAAGAGGGGTATCACCTTCTCTTGGAGGTTTTCTTAAGAATCCTGCTATGACAATAGAATGCCTCTATGTTCCGCTCTTGATAGCCGCATCTAAAGCGGCTGATGAACTTTCAATCGCAGCAGTAACCAGAGGAATTGAGAATCCGCATCCGCGTACCTGTATTGTTCAAATACATTTTCGTATAAAAGACATTTGTATCATAGCCTGTTTTGCAATAGAGACTATAGTGGGAGTGTTCCTATAATAACAGTGATACCGGAGATACAGTGGAGGAGGCAATATGATTGAATTGAAACAAGTGTCTTATTCCTACGCGGGTGAGACAAAGGAAAATTTGGAAAACATTGACTTATTCATAAGAAAAGGTGAATGCGTGTTACTTTGTGGTCGGTCCGGGTGCGGAAAAACTACGATTACGCGCTTAGTGAATGGACTTATTCCCAATTTCTTTGATGGGAAATTGCGTGGAAATGTTTATGTGGATAAAAGGGATATTTCCGATATGCAAATGCATGAAATTGCGTCACATGTGGGAAGTGTATTTCAGAATCCCCGCACTCAATTTTTTAATGTGGAGACAGATAGTGAAATTGCTTTTGGCATTGAAAATCAAGCTTTACCACCAGAGGAATTGCATAAAAGATTAAAGGAAACCTCGGATGCGCTAAAGATGAATCATTTGCGAGGGAGAAATATTTTTCAGTTATCCGGTGGTGAAAAGCAAAAGATTGCGTTTGCTTGTATTTATGCTATGAATCCTGATATATATCTGCTGGATGAACCATCTGCCAATCTGGATATGGCAGCCATTAATGATTTAAAAGAACAGCTGTATTTGATTAAGAAACAGGGGAAAACAATTTTGATAGCAGAGCACCGGCTCTATTATCTTATGGGATTAGTGGATAAGGTTATTTATTTGGAAAATGGAAAAATAGCAGGCAACTATACACCGCAGGAGTTTTGCGAACTGAAGAATGATACAAGGAAGCATATGGGGCTTAGGACGATGGATTTGAATAGGATTCATCCCTCTTTTGAAAAACGATTGAATGCTTCGACAGTGTTAGAGATGAAAGATGTTTCGTTGTACTACAAAAAAAGAATCATTATGGAACATATTCATATTAAGGTTGCACGTGGAGAAATTATAGGAATTGTTGGGCATAATGGTGCAGGAAAAACTACTTTTCTCAGAACGCTTTGCGGACTGCACAAAGAATGCTCCGGTGAGTTTTTATGGGATGGAAAGGTGCAAAATAGCAAGGAAAGAATGAAACGTTCCTATATGGTCATGCAGGATGTAAATTATGAGCTGTTTGCAGAAACGGTTGAAGCAGAGTGTTCGCTTGGCATGAAAAATCCGGATCAGGATTTGATAGAACGGACGCTTACCGACCTTGATATTGTTGAGTTCCGTAAGAAGCATCCCAATACGCTTTCCGGCGGACAGAAGCAGCGCGTTGCAGTTGCCGTAAGCATGATATGCCAAAAAGAATTGCTGGTGTTTGATGAACCGACAAGTGGACTGGATTTTGACAGTATGGAGCAGGTTGGAAGACTAATCAAACGATTGGCAGAAGATAAGGTTATTTTCGTTGTTACACATGACTATGAATTTGTTTGTAGGGTATGTTCGCGAATTATTCGGTTTGCACATGGTACTGTAACGGATAATTTGCTGTTGGTCGACAAGAATGAAAAAAGGCTTCGCACTATATTTGGTGTGGAAGAATGTGTTGATAAGTAAAATTAATAAGAAGGAGTGAAAAGATGGGTACAAAAAAGAAAACGAATAAAAAAGATAATCCACTTTTGCTACTGTTAAAGTGGGCGGGTAAGGACAAAATATATTTAATTGCTTCTGTGCTATGCGCTTTTTGGGGTGGCTTATTGACGATTGGGCCGTACATAGGAATTTATCGTTTGATGGATGCTTTTTTGACAGATACCTGTACAAAAAAGGTTATTGTGGATAATGCTGTTTTGATTACAGCAACAGTTATCACACGTCAGATTTTTCAAGGAATATCAGGTGTGTTTTCACATAAAGGTGCTTATGGTGCACTATTCCGTGTTAGATGCATGATAACAGAACATCTGGCAAAGATTCCACTTGGAGCGATTGATGAGCGAAGAACCGGAGATATAAAAACGGTTCTCAATGAAGATATTGAGAAATTGGAGCTTTGTTTAGCTCATAATATTCCGGAATTTGTCAGCTTTTTGACAGGTCCGATTGTTATTTTTATTTATTTGATGACGGTTAATATGCCTCTGGCGCTTATTTCATTGATTCCCCTTGGATTAACCGTGGTTATTATGGGAATGGTTTTTGTGTTTATGTCAGGTATTATGCAGCGTGTCACTACATCAATGGCAAACTTTAATTCGGTAATTATTGAGTATATCAGTGGCATGAAGTTAATTAAAGCTTATAATTTGGGAAGTAGTTCTTTTCGTAAATTTTCAGAGGTTATTGAAGAAGAAAATAGTATCTGGAATATCGTTTCTAGAAGAACAGCTCCGCTATATGCAGCGTTTATTATTGTGTTGGAATGCGGTATGGCATTAATTGTTCCAATCGGAGGAAAATTTTTCCTGCAAGGATCTATTTCAGCAAGTATTTTTTTGCTATTTGCCTACATTGGCTCCTTGTATTTGTCAGAACTTTTGCCCTTACAACAGTTCAGTATGGAATTAGCACAGGCGCTAAGTGGTGTTACAAAAACAAAACAGATTTTGGATTTGCCGATATATGAAAGTACGGGCGATTTCCCTAGTGAATGCGATATTACAATGAGACAGGTACGCTTCTCTTATGATGGTAAAAATGATGTATTGCGTGATTGCAATATTCAGGTGGCTGAGGGTGAGAAGATTGCAATCATTGGAGCTTCCGGTGCGGGAAAAAGCACAATTGTAGAATTGATTGCACGTTTTTATGATGTACAGGATGGAGAAGTTCTGATTGGTGGAACCAATGTCAAAAACATTAGTTATGAACAACTGTTGCAGAATGTGTCCATCGTATTTCAAAAGACATTTCTTACGAGAGAAAGCGTATTGGAAAATATTCGAATGGGAAGTAATGCTTCTTTAGGGCAGGTGAGACAAGCGGCAAAAGAAGCACAGATTGATGATTTTATTATGTCATTGCCGGATGGGTATGATACTAAGGTTGGAAGCTTTGGATCGCGCTTTTCGGGTGGTGAAAGACAAAGAATTGCAATTGCACGGGCTATTCTGAAGAATGCTCCGATCTTGATACTGGATGAAGCGACAAGTGCGGCAGATCCTGAAAATCAGGTGGAAATTGACAAAGCAATTTATAATCTTTGCAAAGGCAAGACGGTTATTATCGTTGCGCATCGGCTTGGAGTTGTAAAAATGTGCGATAAAGTTGCAGTAGTAGAGAATCATACAGTTACTGCCTTTGGAACGCCTTCGGAGGTATTGGAGTCAAATGCTTATTATAAATCAGCATGGCTCAAATTTAATGAAGCAAGAGAGGTTACTTATTCCTTGAAAGGAGCTGATAATCATGAAAACAAATAATCCATGGAGAAAGAATGTGCGTTTTGGCCTTGGTGTTTTTTTTACTGTACTTGAAGGGATTTTATCTGCATGTGTTTATATGACTCTTTACATGTTGATTGATATGTTGCTCAAGAATAGTGTGACAAGTGAAAGTCTATTACGTCTTACTGTTCTAATTATTGTGATTTTTGGCGTACGACTTATAGCGTATGGCTTTGGTTATACGCAAGGGCAGATTGGTGGTGGGGCAGTTTCCAGACAACTCCGCCTTTGTTTGGGAGGCAAATTCAAAAAGATTCCGCTTGCAAGATTTACACAGGGGCAGGTGGGAACATATGTTAACACGATGACAAGCGATGTAAAAGGATATGAACAGATACTGACACATAAAATCGGAAATCTTGTAAAAAACATTTCGCTTTCGGTTATGCTTCTTGGATTTTTATGCTATTTGTATCTGCCTGCAGGGTTAATTTTGTTGGTGGTAAGTTTATTGTTTGTTCCCAATATGTGGCTGTCTTTTTGCGTTGTAAAAAAATACGGAACTGCAAGAAATAAGATTTGTGCAGAGGCTGTTAGTAGTATTGTTGAGTATATTACAGGAATTCAGACATTACGTGTATACAATATGAGTGGCGTAAAAAACAAAACGACAACAAGCGTTCTTAAGGAGTATAGTGATGTGAGCTATAAGTATGAGGCTATGGGAATTCCGGTTGCTTTTACTTTTAGTATTCTGAATTGGTTGTCGCTTCCTGTTGTAATGCTGGTTGCATCAAGACCATGGATTGCGGGAACATTAGGAAGTGTAGATTACTTGATGGTATGTATGATGCCAATGTTGCTGGCAAAAATGTATATGGCTATTTCCGTAGATCTTTTTAGCTATAAGAATATGATGATTTCAAAACAAAATATTAAGAAAGTCTTGGATGAACCGGAAGAACAAGGCAACATGCAGGGATTTGCACCTGAAAATTATGAAATCTGCCTAGATAATGTACAGTTTTCTTATGTGAAAGGAGAGCCTGTATTAAAGGGAGTAAGTTTCTGTGCAGAAAACCAAAAACTGACGGCTATTGTAGGAAATTCCGGTTCGGGTAAATCTACAATTATGAATTTGATTTCAAAATATTATGAAGCAGATATGGGAGTAATTTCAATTGGTGGACAATCGATTAACGAGATTGCAGCAGAGAGTGTGTTAGAAAAGATTTCAATGGTAGATCAGGATGTATTTCTATTTGATGATACAATTCGCGAAAATATACGTCATGCACGTCCTGATGCGACGGATGCGGAAATTGAAGCTGCTTGTAGGGAAGCAAATTGTGACAGCTTTATTCGAAAAATGGAAAAGGGATATGATACGCCGGTCGGAGAAAATGGAAACTTCCTGTCGGGCGGTGAACGTCAAAGACTTTCTATTGCCCGAGCTATTCTGAAAAACAGTCCTATTTTACTTCTCGATGAGGCGACCGCTTCTCTTGATATTGAAAATGAGTTGGCTGTAAAGAAAGCGATTTCGAATTTGCTGAAGGATAGAAAAACGGTAATCATGATTGCTCATACATTATCGATAGTAAAAAATGCCGATAGGATTATTGTTGTATCAAATGGGAAAATTGTTGAATCCGGAACCCATAATGAATTATTAGAGAAGAATGGTAAGTATGCGACTATGTGGAAAGCTGAACAAAAATTATCTGAATAAGATATTTATGAGTAGGGAGAAATAAGAATGATATATACGGATTTTTCAATGAAAAAGGATGGATTTGTCGGGCATATGGTCGAACCGGAAAGTGGCAATATCGGTCATATTGTAATTGTAATTATGGGTGGTGAAAAAAGTATTGTATCGGGAGTAAAAGTTGCAGAGAAATTTGCAGATTTCGGGATAACAGGAATCTCTATTTCTCTTTATGGCGCGGAGGGACTTCAAAAACATGTTGACAGAATTCCGCTTGAAATGTTTGAACCGGTTGTTAAATATTTAAAAGAGGTGAAGCAAGCCAAAAGTATTAGTGTATATGGATTCTCTATGGGATCGGTCTATGCGGCATTGGTGGCAAAATACATAGGTGGAATAGACAATCTGATCCTTTGTGCGCCTTCCCATGTTCCATTTGAAGGAACGGATGCTGGAAATAATCGAATGACAGGACATTCGATTGCCATGTACAAAGGAACAGAAATTCCGTACGTAAGTCCTGATTTTTTTAATTCCGGATTTATGGGAAGGTATGTTTATGATGAGGAAGCCGGTCGAAAAGTAACGAATATGTGGCTTATATACCGAAATGCATATAAGGACAAGAAGCTGGAAACAAGTGCAGATTATCATCTTGAGACGAGTGGAGCAAGAATATTGATTGTAGCAGGTGGCGAGGATGAAGTATGGCCGGCAGAGTATTCTGCGAAATACATTCAGTCCGGTCTTAAGGAAGCAGGGTATGCAAAGGAATATAAAATACTTGTGTATCCTAAGGCCAGTCATTTAATTGGTATCATGCCAAGCAAAGAACGGAACAAATGGCTCTATCGTGCAATTCCTATTATTGGTTTATTGTATAGGAGTCTTGGAAAGCATAGAAAAGAGTGTATGGATGCCTTGGAACAATCGGAAAGAGAAATTATAAATTTTATTATGGATACTTAGAGTTAAAAGGAAAATTTGAAAGAAAGGTGTTAGTGATGGAGCAAAGAATCGTCAAAGGATTGGAACAGGTAGGGCAGGATGATGTGATTATGTTATGTTTTACCCATGCGGGAGGAGGGGCGTCGTTTTATTACAGATGGAGAATTACGCTTGAATATTCGTGTAAAGTATGTCAGGTTCAACTGCCGGGAAGGGAAGAACGTTTGGAAGAAAAACCATATACCAGATTTGAAGAACCGGTAAAGGAAATCGTTGGTATTTTAATGCAATACGACAATCCTCTCGTTTTGTATGGGCACAGTATGGGAACAAAACTTGCATATGAAGTGGAGAAGGAGTTGGAAAAACGAGGTAGAAAGGCAGAACTTCTGATTGTATCAGCATGTCCGCCACCACATGTGGAGGAAAAGAATCCCATAGGACATTTGCCGGATGAAGAGTTTGTGGAGGCTTTAATTCGAATGAATGGTATTCCTAAAGCAATGCAGGAGGAACCTGAAATTCTGAAAATATTTCTTCCCTTGCTCAGAGCAGACTTTGTATTAAGCGAAGGATATACTTGTGAAGAAAAGGTATTGCTTGAATGTCCGATAAGGGCAATGGGCGGATATGAAGATGGGGAAGCAGTGGAAAAGGAATTGTTGCTTTGGAAAGAATATAATCCATATGATTTTTCACTGAAAATGTTTGATGGGGATCATTTCTATATCAGAGAGCGCGAAAAAGAGGTTTTGAAGCAAATACGAAGATATATACTTGATGCCACAAGAGTGGATGTTTGGGATAGAACTTCTGCATAGTGCGAGTATCTTTTTTAAACAATAGTTAGTCAAAACTAACTAAAAAAGAAAGGAGTAGCTATGGATATTAAGGATTTCTATAAAGAGTATCAAAACATAGACGGATGGCGAATGGGTACAATCACTGATGCTATGGAGGAGTGGTGTAATCTGTTTTCTGAGCGGATTTGTGTTATTTATGGAGATACTAAATTGTCTTACAAGGAGATGGAGGTCAAAATCGAATTGGCAGCCGTTGGATTTTATAATGAAGGCATTCGGTGTGGGGACCGAGTTATATTGCAATTGCCGAATGGGATTAACTTTCTGATGACTTTTTTTGGCTTGATTAAAATAGGAGCGATACCTATAATGGGGCTCCCAGCACATCGGATAGGGGAAATAAAAGGAATGATAAGGACTGCGGCACCGGCGGCATATATTTGTGAAGAACGCTTTATGGGATATGATTATTCAGAAATTACAAGTACTCTTTATGAAGAAAATTTGGTGCAGCACATACTGGTGATACCAGAGGAAACAGAGGTATTGGATATGTTGGATTTATCAGGTACCTATGAAAAAGAAGCGGTGGAGAATCTTGACACGGCATTTTTATCGTTATCGGGTGGAACTACAGGCATGTCTAAGCTGATACCACGAACCCATGGGGACTACTTATATGATACGGAAGTTTCGGTTAGGCGTTGCGAGTTAAGTAATGAGGATACAGTACTGATATTATTGCCTCTTCCTCATAATTTTATTATAGGACATCCGGGATTTTTGGGAACCTTTTCAAGAGGAGCCACCCTTTTATTAAGTGAATATCCGGATATGAATGAAGGATTAGAGCTTATTGAAAGTGAAAAAGCAACCTTTTTGTCCGTAGTGCCATCCATGGCAAAGCTGATGCTCGAAATCTTGGAGGAAGAGGAGTATGATATCTCGTCTCTTCGTGTAGTACAGATTGGTGGAGCTTTTCTTGAGGAGCAGGTTGCTGATGCAATGATTGATTTGAGTAATTTTACGTTGCAACAGGTATTCGGAACCGCAGAAGGATTGAATACGATGACTGCGTTGGATGATACTAGAGAGATAATTCGATATTATCAGGGCAAACCTACATCACCATATGATGTTATCCGAATAGCGGATGAAAAGGATCATGATGTACCGGCAGGTGAGTATGGAGAACTTCAGATTAAAGGACCGTATACGATACATGCATACTACAACTATCAGGATAACGATAAATACTTTACTGCGGATGGTTACTATAAAACCGGTGATAGAGCTTTTGTCACACAGGAAGGAAATCTTAAGCTTTCGGGGAGAATAACGGAGATGATTAACAAATCCGGTGAAAAAATCATTCCTTCTGAAATAGAGACTTCATTGGCGGATTATGATGCCATAAAGGATTGTGCAGTTGTTGGTCTGCCTGATGAAATATTGGGAGAGAAGATTGCTGTGTTTGTGGTTGCAGATCGGGAAGTAAGTGTAGGGGAGATTAGAGATTATCTGTTAACAAAAGAAATGGCATCTTTTAAATTACCGGATGCAGTGTTTGGTCTGCAGGCGCTTCCTTTAACAAAAATAGGAAAAGTAGATAAGAAAAAATTGATAGAAATAGGAAAGGAATTACAAAATGAAAGATTTTAATATAAATGATCATGAGGATATGTTCCACGAAATGATGAGATGTGAAGAGCTTTGCAAGGCATACAATGCAATTCCTACAAATGAGCTTGAGATAAGGATGGATTTTTTGCGCCATATATTTGGTAAGGCGGAAGGGGAATTTGTGTTCTTTTCACCTTTTAAGTGTTCTCTCGGATATAACATTGAGGTAGGAAATAATGTAGCAGTAAATGGCAATTGTACTATTCTGGACGGTGGTAAGGTTACCTTGGGAAATGATATCTGGATTGGACCAAATACAGAGATTATTAGCTCTGGTCATTCGGTAGACCCCGAAAGAAGAAAGAATGGTTATGGATATGCGAACCCCATTGTTATTGAGGATAATGTGTATGTTGGTTCAAGAGTTACCATTGTATGTTCGGAGAAGCGAGGAATTACAATCGGTAAGAACAGTGTGATAGCTTCCGGTTCGGTTGTTACAAAGGATGTTCCGGAAGGAGTTCTTGTTGCTGGCAATCCTGCAAAGGTCATCAGAACGCTGGGAGAAGAAAAGTGATGAGAATCACAGCATTTGCCCTGGGGTCGTATGGGGATGTTATGCCCTTCATTTTGCTGGGAAAGGAGCTTATCAAGAGAGGATATGAATATCGGGTTGCAACCTATGAGAATTTTAAAGACAGGGTAATAAAGGAAAACGTTGAATATGTGAAAATTTCAGGTGATTCCGAGGAAATGGTGTCAATTTTGCTAGGAAATAGCAATAATGGAGCAAATGAGGGAATGAATGGTATCAAATATTTGCTTAGTAAATATCCGATGATGTATGACGACTTTTATGAAGCGTGTAAGGATAGTGATTTGGTAATATACATGCAATTTGGAGCCCCTGCGTATCATTTTGCAGAAAAATTTGGAATACCTGCGATTAGAAGTCTTGTTTTCCCATTTGAATTAACAAAACAATATTGCTCCATGTCAGAAAGCATCGAAAGGGACAGCTTGAATTGTTTGTTCTCTAATTTCATGTGCAGAACCTTTATGGCAGTAGCTGCACGAAGGGATATGAATGTCTGGAGAAAAAGACTGGGTATGAAAAAAATCGGAGTATTTCATGACTATACCAAGTTGAATAACAAAAAATTGCTGACACTCTACCAATATGATGAAATTCTGGCAAAAAAGGATCCGAGGTGGAAGACACATATTCATTTAACCGGTAATTGGATTGAGCCGATCAAAAATGTGGATAGCACAATCATGGAAGAATTGGATAAGTTTTGTGACAAAAAATCGAAAGTGGTTTATATAGGGTTCGGAAGTATGAATTATAAACATATGGATGAATTGTACAGTAGGATTCTAAAAGTTCTGCTCGAGGATACTGACACTAAGGTTATTGTGCCGGATACAATAAGAGATATAGTACTGGATAAGTATGGAAATTATTCTGAACGCATGAAGTTCATTGGATTTGTGCCGTTTGAATATTTGTTTGAAAAAGTGGATGCAATTATTCATCACGGTGGAAATGGAACAACCCATGCAGCTCTTAGGAGCGGAAAACCACAGTTTATTATGGCATTCGGTGCGGATCAGATGTTCTGGGGAGGTCAGTGCTTTTATCTGCAAATCGGACCGAAGCCCATAAATGTGAAAAAAGACATCGCGTACGAAGTACTCAGACAAAGAATAATAGAGTTGATTGGTACGGAGGTTTTTGTAATGAACGCAGAAAGATATAAAGAAGATGTCAGTGATAATGGAGTTGTAAGGGCGGCAGACATTATAGAAGAGTATTATCCGGCGAAAAGGTAGAAGGAAAAGGAAACATGAAAAATATAGAATTAATAGATGTATTTAAAGAAAAGCTATATACATTGATAAAAACAAAGGAAGTGGACGAAAACAGAGATTTAAGGGAATTAGGTGTTAATTCTATTATAATTATGAAGCTGTCTGCTTTTTTGAAGCGGAAAGGATGTAAGGTTTCATTTGGAGAGCTTATTAAAGCATATACTTTACAGGAATGGTGTGAGCTTATTGAAGAAAAGCTTGGCAAGGAAGCTTCAAAGGAACGAGATGTGGAGACAATACAGGAGGCTTCGGATATTTTTGACTTGACGGATGTACAATATGCATATTGGGCGGGAAGACAAAATGATCAGGAACTTGGAGGTGTAGGTTGTCATGCATATTTTGAGTTTGATGGAAACGATGTTGATGTTGAACGGTTAAGGAAAGCTTGGATTACCTTGCAAAAAGCGCAACCCATGCTCCGTGCAAAATTTACGGAGAATGGCAGACAGACAATCAAGGCGACTTCTGAATTTGTTGATATGAAGGTTTATGATTTTAGTGAACTGGAGGCTTCGGAATGTGACAGTAGGCTGCATCTCATCAGAGAACAGCTTTCACATGAGAAGCTGCAGGTGGAAGCGGGAAGAAACCTGAATTTTACATATGTGTCGCTTGCTGGTGGAAAGAGTCGTATTTTGTTGAGTGTTGATTTGCTTGTTGCCGATGTTGCAAGTATTCATTATCTGATAACACAGCTTACTACTTTATATCATGGCAAAGAAATAAAACATTTTGATGACAAGGCGTTTGCTAGATATATTCAGAAGCAGAAGAATGCTTCTGATGACATCGCCAGGGATAAAACGTATTGGCAGGAGGTAATAAAGAATTATCCTACGGAGGCTATTGACCTTCCGCTTAAGTTGAGACCAGAGCAGGTAGATAAAGTTCATTTTGTGAGAAAGAGCAGGAAGATTAAGAAGGAAATATGGGCGGAGCTTTGCGCAAAAGCCACGAGACATGGGATATCTCCTGCCATGTTTTTGCTGACTGTGTATTGTATGGTACTTAGCAGATGGAGCACACGGGAAAATTACATCATGAATATTCCTTTGTTTAACAGAGATGAAGAGGATGAAGATGTAAATGGCCTGATTGCTGATTTTACGAATCTTTTGTTGCTTAATGTCTCTAATTCGGGAAATAAAACATTTGTAGAATATTATAAAGAAATATATACAAGCTTTATTGATGGAGTATCCCATGCAAATTATTCCGGAGTTCAGGTACAAAGGGACATCAGTAAAATTACCGGAAATCCGGAAAATATAGCGCCCGTTGTTTTTGCGTGTAATATTGACTTCCCTTTTGAAACACAGGAAACAAGGGATACTTTGGGCAAACTGTCATATATGATTTCTCAGACACCACAGGTATGGTTGGATTTTCAGTCTTTTTCCGATATGGGTGATTTGATTTTGTGTTGGGATTATGTTGAACAGTTATTTGATGAAGAAGTCATTGAAGACATGTATGCATCTATGATTGAGGCAATTGAACAATTAGCCGTACTTGAGGACTGGAATGTCGCAATAGATGTTCTTTCCAAGAAACAACAAAAGGAGCGTTTGAAAGAAGTAGAACATATTTTACCTCTTGCTTATCCGGATCAATTAATGTATGAGAAATTTCTGGAAATGGTAAAACAGTATCCGGATAAGACTGCAATAATTGACTCCGTCTTACAAAAGAAAATCACCTATAGCGAATTAAAGCATATGGCAATGTCCGTAGCACAGGGACTAATTGAAAATGGTGTTTCGCCAAATGATTATGTAAGCATTACATTGACGCGAGGATACAGACAGATAATAGCAATTCTGGGAGTACAGTTGGCAGGAGCTGCATACGTTCCTGTATCGGATAAGCAACCATCAGAACGCAGAAATAAAATATATGAACAGATTGGAATAAAGCATTGCATTAGTGAGGAGAAAACGATTGAGAGTTGTGAGCTTGAAAAAGATGATACTCAAGTACTTAAGCTTTCTTCTTTACTCACATATAAAGAATTGGATAAACCTGTAGAAATCCCATGTGATGCATCTGCATATGTTATTATGACATCGGGCTCCACGGGGGTACCCAAAGGGGTTGAAATTGCGCATAGAAGTGCAATTAATACCATATCGGATTTGAATAAAACCTATCATGTAACCGAAAAGGATTGTCTGATGACGATTTCTGCCATTGATTTTGATTTGTCGGTATATGATATGTTTGGAATGCTTTCGGCAGGTGGAACGATTATTTCACTTGCAGAAGATAATTATAAAAATCCGGATGTATGGCTGAAGTTGATTGCAGAATACAAGGTTACCCTGTGGAATTCCGTACCGATTCTGTTTAATATGCTGGTTACCATGGCAGAGGGAAGAGAAGAAAAGCTTGCTATTCGAATGGCATTTTTATCAGGGGACTGGATTCCGATTGATTTGCCGGGAAGATTTTATGCAATTTCCGATGTGGCTTCTCTGATTGTTGCGATGGGTGGAGCGACGGAGGCATCTATATGGTCGAATTATCTGGAAGTTCCCCGTGAAATTCCTAAGCATTGGGTATCAATTCCCTATGGAAAGCCATTACTTAATCAGGTCTACCGAGTGGTGGATGCATATGGAAGAATTTGTCCCAATATGGTTATGGGAGAACTACAGATTGGTGGAGTGGGTGTTGCTATGGGGTATCGTGGTGATGAGAAGCTTACAGATGCTAAGTTTTTCAGGGATGAAAATAACGTTCCATGGTATCGCACAGGTGATAATGGTCGCATTTGGAATGATGGAACCATTGAGTTTCTTGGCAGGAGAGATTCACAGGTTAAGATTAAAGGACACCGTATTGAATTGGGAGAAATTGAAAATGCAATCCGCAAATTTGATGGTGTGAAGGATGTTATTGTCAGTGCCATAGGAAATACGAATATTGATAAAAAGATTTTTGCATTTCTTCAAGTAGATGAAAATTCGGCAGCGTTTGCCCAAGAAGTAGAAAATAAGAGGGATATGGCGGTATTTTCACAAGAGAAGAGGGAGAACCGATGTGCGTTTGTGCAGGCATTAAATCATTTGACAGCTGAGTTTATAAAAGGGATAGTAGCAGAAACAGCGACCCTTGCGGTAAAGGATGAGTTTGTAGAGGTTATCTCTTTATGGAAAAAGGAGCTTGAAAGTACTGCAAGAGAAGACGATACTTTGTCAGGTGGAATACTTGATACATATAGAGAAATGTTTCATGAGCTGCGAGAAAGTATTTTAGATATTTTGCAGGGGAGGATATCCCCGATTGAGTATTTCTATCAGGAGGGGAGAAAATCCAGACCGGACATCCTTGCAAAAGCTTTGCCCGGATATGATGAAAATATTAAGGGGATAGTTCGTTTCATTGCAGAAGAAGGTTCGGGGAAAGAGGCTATCAGGATATTGGATATTGGTAGCAGATCTATAGAACTTTCAAGTGGGATTGTGAAGCAGTGCAGTAATCTTGCCGAGTATACAATACTTGAAAATACATATTTCTATAAACAGGAATATGAGGAACTGTTATCAGGTGAGAAGAGTGCTTCGTACTTAAATGGAAATCTGACTGACATGCCGGATAATACATATGATTTTATTGTTATGGTAAATGCTTTTCATAGGAGAGAGAGCTTAAGAGATACCATCCTTCAGACCAAAAGACTACTTAAGGCAGACGGAAGGCTGATTATTATAGAACCGGACAGTACGCTTTCTATAATAAAGGTAATACCGGCTCTTTTGGAAAATGGGTTTTTCAATGTGAATATGGAAGAACGAAGCGGCAATATGGTCCCGAATACTGAAGTATGCAGGGAACTCATAGAAAAAGCTGGTATGAGGCTAGATTACATAACCGATGAAGACTGCATAAGTGCTGCTGGTGGAATGGTACTGATTGCGACTGCAAATAAACGAGAAATTTCCATTTCAGGTCTGGTTAGCTATCTTGAGGGACAAATTCTTTCCTACATGATGCCGTTTGCCTATATTCTGGTTGACAGAATACCGCAGACTGGAAACGGCAAAGTGGATCATAGAAAGCTTGCTGCTCTTGTGAAAAATGTAGGGATGAAGGATGATGCAAAGGAACATTCACAGAGTACCACATCAACGGAAATGGAAAAAATACTTGTGAATGTATTTGAAACAGTTTTGAAGACGAAGCTTGGTGTAAATGACAATTATTTTGAGTTGGGCGGAGATTCTCTTACTGCTACGCGCATAATTGGAAGGTTAAGAAAAGAGAATATTGCAGTATCAATAAAGAACATTTTTGAGAATCCAACCATTGCAAAACTGGCTGCATATATTGACCAGTCGGGTGGCTGGACAGTGATGGAAAACGGTCGAACTAATCTGATTGTTGATAAGGAGAATCGGTATGAACCATTTCCACTTACCGAAGTTCAATTTGCATATTGGATAGGACGCAAAGGTGCATTTGATATGGGAAGTGTATCAACGCAGTGCTATTTTGAATTTGATTGTATTGGACTTAAGGCTTCGAAATTGCAGAAATGTTGGAATGATATGATTAAATACCATGAAATGCTACGTAGTGTTGTGCTTATCTCAGGAGAGCAACAGATTATGAAAAACGCACCGCTGTATCTGATACAGTTAGAAGATATTTCAACTTTTGAACCTTCTGTTCGGGAGGAATATTTGGCAGAAAAACGTGATAATCTTTCAAGACAAGTATTGAATCCGGAAAAAGGGCCGCTGTTTGATCTTAAGCTTACGGTGTTGGATGAGAAATTAACAAGATTACATATTTGCTTTGACAATTTGATTTTGGACGGTTGGAGTATGTTCCACTTATTGGACGAGATGGCAGAAAGATATAGAAACGCAGATTTTATCGAGGATAAGCTTGAAATATCATTTAGAGACCAGGTGATGACCTTAGAGAAAGAGAGAGCTTCTGCAAAATATTTGGAGGATAAGAAATATTGGCAGGATAGAATTGAGAGTTTTAGCAAGGCACCGCTTCTTCCCTTGGAACCTCATGCAGATATGAAGCATTATCATTTTAACAGAAGAAGCATGAAACTTTCGGCAGATGAGTGGAAGAAGGTTGGAGAACTGTCTGCACAAAACGGAATAACGCCCACTATATTTTTGATGACTGTTTTTTCAGATGCACTAAGGGGATTTGCTTATAATCAGAATTTTGCATTGAATCTTACACAATTTGAAAGAAATTACAGCCATCCGCAGATTGGAAAGTTGGTCGGAGATTTTACGAATTTGACGCTGGTGGAAATTTGTTGTGAGGAGGAAAGCAGCTTTGCTGATAGAGCGCATAAGATTCAAAAACAGCTGGTTTCAGATTTGGAGCATTCTCTTTATACGGCGGTAGAATTTGAGAGAGATTTAAGAAAGCGTGATAAGCAGGCGAAAGATGCTATTATGCCAATTGTATTTACAAGTGGTCTTGGCATGAGCAAATGGAGTGATGAAAGATGGCTTGGCAAACTTGTGTATAATAGTTCGCAGACGCCTCAGGTCTGGATTGATCATCAGATTGTGGAACAGGAAGATGGATTATCGCTTAACTGGGATACGGTCGATGGGGTTTTGGCAAAGGGATTGCCAGATGAAATGTTTGGTTATTATGAAGATATTATCAGAGGTTTATTAAACAATCCGGAGACAATGAAGTATTCAGGTACAGGGAAGAGGGTTGCATCAGCGAATAAGTATATCAACGATTGTTATAACGGTGATAGATGTAAGGTGAATAAAAGCGTTCAAGAAACAAAGAATAATTTCATACTACCTGCTGATATTGCTGATGACGATAAAATGGAGGAATACGGTACTTACGAGGAGCTTGCAAGTATTTGGGAGAATATTCTGGGTGCGAAGGTGATTCCGGGAAAGAGCTTTTTTGAGCAGGGAGGAGATAGTCTTGGTATGGTAAAGATGGTTAACGCAATACAGAAAACCTTCGGTATCAACATAAGTATTGTTGATATTGCAGAGAATGATGAACTGGGGAAACTTGCTGCATTTGTTGGCGAGTGCGGATTAGAGGGAACAATATAAGAAGGTGACAGAATGGAGAAATATATAAAAAGAGATAAAGTTGTAGGAGTTCTCGGGGGGAAAGGAGTTATCGGTAAGCAGGTTATTCAGCTGCTTACTGCGGATAACATATCGGTGCTTTGCGGAACAAGACGCATAAATGCAGACAATGGCAGTGAGCAGTATGTTGATTTGGCAGATGAAGCAAGTGTTGTCGCATTTGTCCGAAAATGTGATGTTGTGGTGAACTGTACAGGACCATCCTTTCTTACTTCTAAAAAGGTGCTGCCGATTGCCATCGGTCAAAAGAAAGATTTTATTGATGCGTTTGGGTGGATAAAGGATTCACAGAAGGTAGCGCATGGAGTTTCACGTATTGTTCTGAATGCAGGGAGTGTTCCGGGACTTTTGGGTGTATTGATTAAAGAAATGATTTCCAAACAGACTAAGGAGATTGAAGTTTTCAGTGGTGGATATGAAAAGGGAAGCATAGCTTCGATTGGAGATATTCTGATAAGCAGTATAAACGGATATGCTCATAGTAATTGTTACTGCGCATGCGGACAGCTAGTGCGTGACAATAAAATGGTTGAAAGTGATATCGGCATAGCAGAAGAGGCGTATGTTCAGGAG
>CAKRLN010000002.1 GCA_934359535.1 uncultured Lachnospiraceae bacterium | reverse complement strand
CTCACATGTCTGGCATCCTAGCGCAGGGTGTCAGATTTCATTTATAGGGTACGCCCTAAAACTATGCGCTTACTTTACTTCTCCAACACCGCCTAAATGTCCAAAATAAGCATGAATTACAGTCGGAATAAGTTCACTTCTTGGAGTGCCTGGATTACTTTTTTTGATTTTGGAATGCAGAGACCTTGTCCAAGGAGAACGGATATCCATATAACGCGAGTCAAGCTTTTTGGGGTAAATTTGATTCTTTCGGGAGGATTGGTGAATGGGCCAATGAGAAGATTCTGTTTCAGTTGTTTTTGCATTAGTAGTATCCTTTCTGCTAAAAAACAGCAAGGAAACTACAGAAATAAAAAAGTGCGTCACAAAAAAAGAGAACTTGTTTTAAGAAGAAACTTATTTAAAAAATAAAGTTTCTGTCATATGTATTTCCTCGCTGTCTTGTGCGCACAATTAAGCTTTTAAATTTTTATTTTTATAATGGACAAAAAATGTTTTTTTTCGTCAAAATATTTGAAAAAATTTTTGAGTGATTCTTATAGATATTCTCTTTTTTGAGAAGTAAGAGTGTTAAACTTTGGGAAATTTGCAATTTTGATATGTCTATCAGAGTTCTTACAAATTTCAAAGGAAGAATTAAATATAGGTCTGCTTGTTTTACAAATTTATTTTGTTGGATATATTTGAATATAGAAAAACAGCAAATGAACAAAACGCTTATTCACTGTAAAAGAAATCCTGGCTACAATGTTATCTTTATTTAAAAGACCTTGGTTTTGTGCTGTTCTTTTTCTTTTGTGTCAATTTTTGACATTTATGTGTCAATTTTGCAGTTGGAGTTTTAAGTATAATTTGAGACTGATATACTAGACAAAGGTTTAGAAATGGGTGCTTTTTTAGAGCAGTGTATTGTGCATTGTTAAGTATGGATGATAAATGCCTAAATTGTATCGAACCATAATTTTGAAAGAAAGGAAATATATGATAATAAATTTTCTAATTATCATGCAAGGTAGAAAATGGAGGAACTTAAGATTAGTTCGAAGGAAACAAAGGATTTCTTTATTCATGCATTTAAGGAAGGAACTTTAGTGCCAATATTAGGGTCTGGATTTACGCGTGGGGTAAAAACCAGAAGGGGAGGTAGAGTTCCTAGCGGAACTGACTTGAAAGAGGCAATGATTGGAAAAATATCCTTGAAGAAAAAAATTAATAAGAATGAATTAGAGGCGGAGTCGTTTAGTTCGATTTCAGAATTTTTTCAGAATACATTTCCAAATCCATGTGAAGATGGGGTTATTGATTATTATTTAAAAAACTTCACTGGGGTTAGGATTAATAACCCGCAACAATTATGCTTTTTAAATAACATTAAATGGCCATATATTTATACTTTAAACATTGACACAGGAATTGAGGATTCAAGACCTCAAGAATGGGAAGTATTCTATCCAAATAGAAAGTTTGATGAGAGAACAATAAACCCAGATTGCAAAATATTATATAAAATTCATGGTGATGTTGCAATGTTCTGCAAGAGCTCAGACTATAATGAGATGATACTTACAGAAAGTCAGTATATTGCTAGCCTTAAGCAAAGTGAAAAATTTCATAATTTGTTATCGGCAGATTGTGGAAATAAGAATTTGTTATATATTGGTTGTAGTTTGGATGATGAGATTGACATTAAATATTCTGTTTTAGCAGATAAAAATAGAAATAAAAAAGTCCGAGATATTCGAGGTATATACGTTACGTCAGATGATTTATCAGAATTTAAAAAAGATAAATTAGTTGGATTCAACATTTCACATATAATTAAACTTTCATCAAGTGATGATTATAAATATTTTTATGAATTTTTGGTTCAATGCTATGAAGAAAGTAAAGCACAAGTTGAAAAAAATATAACAAATTTCAAATATATAGAATTAGAAAGGCTTGGGAAAGATAAAAAGACAAATCTTGATTATTTAGCAGATTTATCACCGGATAAAAATAAACTCCCTTTTTATTATGTTTCCTCAGAACGTATTCAAAGTATTAAATTATTACAAAATAAAATTAATGTTGTAATAGGAAGAAGATTTGTGGGAAAAACTATGCTTGCACATGCAATTCTTGAAGCACATCCTAATTATCAGCGATATTTTATTTCAGAGAAGGAGTCTTTATCGGAAAAAGATGTTGTTGATTTACTTCAGGAACATAATGCACTTATTATTTTTGATAGCGAATCACTTGATGATCGTGGATTTAATAATTTGATTGTGAATTTTGATGTTTTAAAGAATAACATTATTTGTATTTTTTTTAATTCATTTGATGATGTAGTCAATTTACTTACATTTAATTCAGAAATAATTAATTATGCCATTGATGGAACATTAACTGGAAAGATATTAAAGAAAGATATATTAGTTATTAATGAAAAGTTAAATTTGTTAGGTATCGCTACTTTTAATGAAAAGAATAATTTGTTAGATAATACATTAAGAATTGCTAATGTTTATAATAGAAAACTTGTTGATAATTATGCCATTACATCTTTGAAAGAACTTAAACTAATAATATGGTTACTTGTCAAGAATAAAATTTATTTTGAAGAAATTGTAATATTGGGGATGGCTAAGGAATATAAGAAAATAGTTAATCAATTTTCACCGTTTATACAAGAAGAAAATTGTAAAAAGGGTGAAATCGGGAAGCATTCAGCCATAAAAGTGATATGCAATGGAAAATTAGGACTGTTACAAATTCTAAGTGCATATATTTATCCGGCGGTGAGTAGTGAAATAGGTAACAGGATGACTAAAGAACATCAAAAAAATGTTTGTCAGGCTATATATGAAATATTGTTAAGCTTTAGTAAAATCAATATGGATTATGTTAAGGAATTTTTACAATTTGATAAGTTGAATGACATTTTTTCTAGGGTGTATTCTGAATCGTCCATTACTTCAATATCGAATCCTAATCGATCAACTCCGATTAAATATGGGGCAGCTAAGTTTATACATAATGTTTATGCAAATGAAAATATAAAGAGACTTAAGGCTAATGATCCAAACTACTGGTTACAACGAGCGAAGAGTATTTATATAACGAACAATTATAGACATGCAGGTTCAAGAGCAGAAATACTTGAAGCAATTGATTGGGCAAAAAAAGCTGAGCAGGATTCCAGAACAAGGATAGACAATGGTGAAACAAAATATTTTCGTACCGAGAGTAACGCTATTATGCAAATTGCAATGCTTTATGGCAGATTAGCTAAATTATGTGGTTATACAAATAATGATGTTAATCAATTGGCATTGGAATATTACTACAAAGTATTTTCTGATACTAATAACATAGGTGCTACAAAAACTTTGCTTAATCATAGTCGAGGAACGGAAGATTTTACAAAGTTTGTTAATAAATTGGTACTGAATGCTGACATTGTAGGACCTGAATGGTCTCAAGAAAGAAATTATTTGTTGAACATTGGATTAAAAAAAGATGATTACTTTATTTATCATGATAGAAAGTATTGACATCGAAATAGTCAACAATACATAAGAGCATTATAGTGTATTTGCAAAATTGAAAATTGTTAATAGAGTATATGAGCTAGGAAAAAGAAACGAGGATTTAAATTATGAAGGAAATTTTAGAAAATGTAAAATTGGTCATGCTTTTAATGTCGCCTATGATAGCTGTTATTTTAAGCACATTAGTGGCATTTGGAACGTCAGACATTGAAAGAATTTTTATGACAAGAAAAAAGATATATGCAAACAATAATCTAATAATTAGTACAATGGTATTTGCAGAATTATTTTGTGTGTATGTTAATGTGATAACTAATAATGGTAATATCTGGATTTATTGCGTAATCTTGGTTATTACATTTTTTTTAACAGGTATGTTCACAGTTAAAGCTAAAAAAGCATCTGCAAATAAAAAAAACCAATACATTTCATACGCTGGAAGCTTTTTTTTGATAAGTATAGCATTGTTTTTGACAATTATAAGTAATGCGAGCATTATAAGTTTATATTATAATAAAAATTATACTTTTATAGGGTTATGGATTGTTTTGATAGTAATTATTATGTGGATAATTACATATCTCGTAACGGCTAAAGGATTGGAAGCTGGAAAAGAAAAATTATATTATATTGAAAATAATGAAAAAAGATATATTTATATGGCGAAGGATAAGGAGTATGTTTATGTTGGAAAAAGTCCTACAATGACAGAAAATAAAATATATTTTCTTATTAGCATATCGGAGTTGTATAAGAAAGAAATAATAAAAGATGAAAATGCTTAAAATAATAATTGTGTTAATTTTTGGAGAAATGAGCCTGTGAAAAAATTTCTGCAAATTAGACAATATAATGGTCTTCTATGATAAAATATTAAAATCATAGGAGGTCTTTCATTAGTAAGTACGTAATCATCCGTATCTGTCCGTAACTATATTTGTAAACGTCAAACCACTCGCCTTGGATAATTAGCATTTTTGTGAGACACTCTAAAAAACACGAAAAAACTAATAGTTTTTTAGAGGAGGCAAACTATCATGGATCAACTCACACACAATGTCAGGCGTGCCAATTGGTTAAACATCATAAAACAATGTCAGGAACGACCTGCAAACGTAACCGTCCGGCAATGGCTGAAAGACAATGATATCAAAGAAAAGTCATACTATTACTGGCTGCGTAAGTTTCGCAAAGAATCATACGACCAGATGCAACTTCCAGCAGCTACTGAAGAACCTGCGGAAATTTCTTTTGTTGAATTCGCAGCTCCCACATCGGAGAAAGTTGTTTCAACACAAGATTCGCTGAATTCAACTACGACCGCGGTTATCCGACATGGAGCTATCACTCTGGAAATATCGAATGCTCTTTCAGAGGAAGTACTGAGTCTGCTACTAAAGGAGGTAATCCATGCTGGAGAACGTTGCTAAAATCACTCGTGTCGTACTTGCGTGTGGAACACAGTTGACCTGCGCAAAGGCATTGATGGTCTCTCGATGATCATTGGTGATAAGTATAAGCAGAATCCGTTTGAAAAAGGAACCCTGTTCCTGTTCTGTGGCAGGCGCTCCGACAGAATCAAAGGACTGCTCTGGATGGGCGATGGATTTCTTCTGCTGTATAAACGGATCGAAGCTGGTTCGTTATCCTGGCCAAGAACCACGGAAGAAGCTGCGGATCTTACTGAGGAACAATTCGATTACCTGATGCTCGGTTTAAATCCGCTTGATCCTAAGATTAAGGATGTCACACCACAAAAGCCATTCTGAGTTTGTGCAAAACAGAGATTTTTTAAAGACATTTATGGTGCTGCAAAAACTATAGTACAGCTTCGATTGTAAGCCCTCTTTGTCACTGCTATGTTGGCTGGAAGAGGCTTGAAATAAATATTTCGAACTTTGAAAACTCTATATTTTCTTGCTTTTATTGGCAGTATACCGCCTTACGTCTGTAGGCATAATGACGAAGAACCAACACATAAGCATTCGCTAATTAAGCTCACTTCTGCTATAATAAAATCAGTTTGAAGGAGCGAAGCAATGGCACAGAAACACACTTTGGAAGAACTGAATAATTGCAGCCGTGAAGAACTGATCACGATTGTTCTTATGATGCAGGGGCAGCTTGATGCTTTAAATGACAACATCGAAAAGCTCATTGAGCAGGTTCGCATTGCCAACAATTACAGATTTGGCAAACATACAGAGACCTTAAAGTCAATCGAAGGTCAGCTTTCCTTTTTTGATGAAGCGGAGGCTGCCTGCGATGAATCAAAAAAGGAGCCTTCTGCGGAAGAAGTTCTCCCAGCAAAGCGTGCAGTGAAGAAAAAAGGACAACGGGATCTTGATCTGAAGGATTTCCCGGAGGAAATACTTCCGCCGTACAGTGTTTCTGAAGAACAGCTCGATGCTTTTTACGGAAAGAACAACTGGCGCCGTATGCCGGATGAAACCTACAAAAGGCTTCGCCATGAGCCTGAATCATGGACGGTCGAAATTCATACCGTCGAGGTATATGTAGGAACCGATGGTGATCATCAGGATGAATTTCTGCGTGGAAACAGACCCAAGGATCTGCTTCGCAACAGCATTGTAACACCATCATTACTGGCTTCCATACTGAATGTAAAATATGTGAATTCATCCGCATTACACCGGATTGAACAGGAATTCCAACGTAATGGTGTGAATATATCACGCCAGACAATGTCCAACTGGATTGTTAAATGCTCCCAGATATATTTCACTCCGTTCGTTGAGCGGATGAAGCAGGAACTGCTGTCGCTGCATGTCACGCAGTCTGATGAAACACCAACGCAGGCGATAGCAGACAGCGAGCACCCCAACAGTAAATGCTATATGTGGGTGCACCGCTCCGGAGAGTTTTATACCAGGCGTCCAATCGTGGTCTATGAATATCAGAAGGGGCGTGATCATCAAAAACCTCTGGATTTTTACAAGGACTATAAGGGAGTCCTTGTAACTGACAGTTTGCAGCAATACCATCTGGTTGACAAAAAGCTGCCAGATGTAACAAATGCGAACTGCTGGGCACATGCAAGGCGTGATTTTGCAGATGCGGTTAAGGCTGCAGATAAAAAGGATCCGTCGTCGGTAAGACAATCGGTTGCATACCAGGCGTTGCAGAAGATCGCTGAATTTTATAATGCTGATACTGAGCTAAAAGGACTCTCATCAAGGGAACGTCTTCAAAAACGGCAGGAAGTGATCAAGCCGATGGTTGAAGAATTCTTTGCGTGGGTAAAACAGCAGGTAAGCGATTGTACAGTACCTCCAAAATCAAAAACAGGACAGGGACTTAATTTCGTAATCAATCAGGAAAAATACTTACAGATATTTCTCGAAGATGGCAATGTGCCTATCGACAATTCAGCTTCGGAGAGAGCTATACGAACCTTTTGTCTGGGCAAGAAAAACTGGATGTTCCACAATACCGCAAAAGGAGCATCTGCCAGTGCAATGGTATATAGTATTTCTGAAACCGCAAAGCTGAATCAGCTGCGACCGTATTATTACTTTAAGTATATCCTTACAGAGTTGCCAAAACACTGTGATGAAAAAGGAAATATAGATCCGGCAAAACTGGATCATCTCATGCCATGGTCAGATAGTCTTCCGGACGAATGCCGGAAGCCGCGCCGCCCATAACAGGCGGCGTTGAATTTAATGACTAGCGCATGATTTGACGTTTACTGTAATGACACATGCATTGATTAATACATTATCGCAAATATCAGTTGGTGGAAATCTAATTATTTCAATGATATGTAAGGTAATAATTATTTGTATTGCCATTTTTATTTCAAGAGGGGTATGCATAAATAATGAAAAAAGGAGCTAAAAGTATGTTATGTATTTTTCTATGGATTGCAGCAATCATTGTTATTTTAATGTGGATTTGCTTTGGTTATCATAGGTACAGGCTTAAGAATGAGGAAAAACTAAGGAGACCATTAGGGCAGCTTATAGATATAAATGGAAATAATATTAGCATTTATGTTGAGGGCAGTGGTTACAGAACACTTGTGTTTTTGTCTGGGGGCGGAACGTGTTCTCCCATTCTGGATTTTAAATCTCTATATTCATTGTTAAGTAACGAGTATAAAATTGTTGTTGTCGAAAAGTTTGGATATGGATATAGTGATATTGTTGATGAAGACAGAAACCTACAGACTATATTATCTGAAACAAGATTAGCTTTGAATAAAGCAGGAATTGATGGTCCATATGTTTTATGTCCGCATTCTATGTCTGGAATTGAAGCCCTGTATTGGGCACAGGAATATCCGGATGAAATTGAAGCAATCATAGGTTTGGATATGGCTGTGCCAGAATATTACGAGAATATGAAAATAAATCTTCCACTAATGAAACTTGGACAATATGCAGCGGATTTAGGAATTACCAGACTAATTCCTACACTTGTGGAAAGTGATGCTATAAAGCATGGAAAGTTGACTAATGACGAAAAGAATAGGTATAGAGCAATTTTTTATAACAGAACGGCAACTGTAACAATGATAAATGAAGTAAAGAGTATTAAGGCTAATGCAAGGATTGTAGCTCAAAATGGAGTGCCACAGGTTGATATGCTGCTATTTATTTCTGATGGTACTGGTGGAACTGGTTTTGACAAAGAAACATGGAGAAGGATACCGGAAGAATACATTTCAGAAGTGAAGTCCGGAAAGTACATAGAATTGGATTGTCCACATTATGTGCATGATTATGAGTATGGAAGAATAAGTGAGGAGATAAAAAGCTTTTTAAGTGATTAATATTTTTCACGAATTTCCAGAGCTTTCAGATATGCACAGCGTTTTTTATTGGTGTAAAGGACAGCTTAACAGTAGCAGGCTTGAAATTGCCATTATCGTGCTATAATATATCTGTTATGAAATTTCAAAGAGAGGACGAGGGATCATGAGAAGCTATGGACGTTTTCTGAAAAATACAGCGGGAATTTTATTATTCCTTGCAATGATTGCTTTACTGTTTCCATTTTGCAGTTTTGCGGTGGGAGGGCAGGATATTACCCTTTCCGGAATGGATGTGCTGACTGCGGGTGGAAAGGCAGGGTATACGTATCTGAAAGAAGGGCAGATTTCGAACGACTTTGTGTTGAAAGGACCAGTTACAGTTGGAACGGTGAAAGCGGCATTTACCTTTGTCCGGGACAACGGAGATACAAGACTGTTGGCTGTTGTCGCAGTGGCAGCAGCGCTTCCGGTTCTTTTCTGTTTTCTTGCGATGTGCATGCTGTTTCTTGCGAGAGGAAAAATAACGATGTTACTTCCAACGTTGTTTCCGGCGCTTGTGCTGGCAGGAATGCTTATGACGTTGGTTACATTTCCGGAACTGAATCCCTATCTGCGGATTGGGATTTATCTGTTTCTGGCGCTTCATGGACTTGCGTTGGCTCTGATTCTGATCGGATGGCTGACTGGTGGATATGATAAGCCGGAAGAATCGTCTGGGGATTTGGAGCAGCCGGAACAAAAGCCAAAAAAGAAGCATCATGAGTGGCCGCGCAGAAAACGGTTCCGGAGGAAAAAGTCCGGAGACAAGAAGAAACGGAAGAGAAAAAAATCGTCACGGCCATCATCCGGAAAAAACCGTGCAACCGGTGATAGTAAACCGGCACGGCAAGATAGTCAGGAACAGAAAGAGCCTTCCGATAAAAGTGCAGAAGCAGCGGATGAGAAAGAAAGCAGGGAAACCGGGCAGCAGGATGCGCATACCTATGTATGGAATGATTGTGTGATTTCTTATAAAGAAGCCGAGAAACAGTATCAGATCGTCAACAATTCTCTGGAGAATATTGTGATTTACAACGAGGATACGGTGATCGGTGAGGTAAAATGCGGTGAGACAATGAGTGTGGATCATTTTCAGGTGTTAGAGCGAAAAGAGACGAAACAAAGGCTGAGGATGCAATAATGGAAAATATGGATCTCGATCCGGAAGGACTTCTGATTGCACAAAAGCTTTTACTGTTTTATAATACTGGAAAAAATCACCGATGAGAGACTGATACCGGCTGCCCGTGCAATCCGGGCACATAAAACAGCAGGCAGATCATGAGAAGATCGGTTATTCCGATTCAAATTAAGATTGGAAAAGAAAGAGGACAAGACAATATGTTTTTAATAGCAGGACTGGGAAATCCAGATAAAAAATACGAGCATACAAGACACAATATCGGATTTGATGTCGTTGATGCGTTAGCTGACAAATATCATATCAGTGTGACGGAGAAAAAGCATAAGGGACTTTGTGGGACCGGAGTGATCGATGGGGTAAAGGTAATGCTTTTAAAGCCGCTTACGTATATGAATTTAAGTGGGGAAAGTGTGATTGATGCGGTAAATTTCTATAAGCTTGATCCAGAGACGGAGCTTCTTGTGATCTTTGATGACATCAGTCTTGCACCGGGGAATATCCGGATACGCAAGAAAGGAAGTGCAGGCGGGCATAATGGAATTAAGAATATCATTGCACACACCGGTACGCAGAATTTTGAAAGGATTAAGGTTGGGGTCGGAGAAAAGCCGGAAGGCTGGGATTTAGCAGATCATGTGCTTGGACATTTTTCGGAGGAAGACCGGAAGCTTGTGGAGGAAGCAATTTCCGATGCAGTGGATGCTGTGGCGATGATTGTGCGGGATGAAACGGATCAGGCAATGAATAAATATAACAGCAGAAAACGTTAAAACAGGGAGGGCAGACAGTGAACGCTTTTTTAGAGCCGCTTAAAAAGCTTCCGGGCTTTGAGGAGATGGAACGCATCCTTCAGAAAGAATCGGGGCTTATTACTGTTTCCGGATGTACGGATGCACAAAAACCACATATGATGTTTGCATTAAACAATGGTCAGTTTGACAAGATCATTGTTACGTTTCATGAGCAGAGGGCCAAGGAGCTGTATGAGGATTACGACTTTTTTGATCCGGATGTGGTATATTATCCTGCCAAGGATGTCTTATTTTATCAGTCGGATATCAGAGGGAATCTGCTTACCGCAGAGCGTATCAATGCATTAAAAGCGGTTCATGAGAAGAAGCATGTAACGTTGATTACGACCTTTGATGCTTTGATGAATACGATGGCACCTCCGGAGAAATTGTGGAACTCTGTTGTTACGGTAAAACCAGAGGATGAATTTGATTTGGAAGTGATGACAAAGCAGCTGATTTTAATGGGGTATGAGAAGGAATACCAGGTAGAAACGATGGGACAGTTTGCGGTGCGTGGTGGAATCCTTGATATTTTTCCTCTGACGGAGGAAAATCCGGTCCGCATTGAACTGTGGGGAGACGGTGTTGATACGATTCGTTCCTTTGATATTGAAAGCCAGCGTTCAATCGAGATGCTTGATATGCTTCAGATCTATCCGGCATGTGAGCTTGTACTCACAAAGCAGGAAAAGGCAGCCGGAATTGAGAAGATGAAAAAGGAGGCAAAGAAGGTAGCGGAGCAGCTCAGAAAGCAGATGAAGACGGAGGAAGCATACCGGACAGAGTCTCTTTCAGATGAGCTTGCGGAGCAGTGGGGAGAGCTTTCGATGTCTGCCGGAATGGATGCTTTTTTATCGTATTTCTGTGAAGAGAGAACCGGACTTTTGGATTATTTTGACAAAAGCCGGACTCTTATTTTATTTGATGAGATGTCAAGAAGTGTGGAGCGTGGGAAACAGACAGAGAATGAATTTTCCGAGAGCATGAAGCAGAGGCTGGAAAAGGGTTATATCCTGCCTGGACAGATGAAGGAGCTGATTGGCGCAAAGGAGGTTCTTGGCGCACTCGAACAGTATGCCTGTGCCGCCTTTAATGCGCTTGATGTAAAGACAAATGGTCTGAAAAGCCTTGGACAATATGCAATCCACAGCAAGAATGTGAATCCGTACAATAACAGCTTTGAGCTGCTTGTTAAGGATCTGAAGCGTTACTGCAAAAACAGCTATCCAGTGATTCTTTTATCCGGATCGCGAACAAGGGCAAAGCGGCTTTCAGAGGATCTTATGAATGAGGAGCTTCCGGCTTTTTATACAGAAGATTATAACCGCGTTCCAGAGCCGGGAGAGATTATGGTATGCTTCGGAAAGCTTCATAAGGGATTTGAATACCCGATCCTGCCGTTTGTTGTTATTACGGAGACCGATATTTTTGGTGGAGAACGTAAAAAGAAGAAGCGCCGTCATACGTATGAGGGTGAGAAGATACAGAGCTTTACGGAGCTTTCCATTGGTGATTATGTTGTGCATGAGAATCATGGACTTGGAATCTACCGCGGAATCGAAAAAATTGAAGTTGATAAAACAGTAAAGGATTATATTAAGATCGAATATGCGGGCGGCTCGAATCTCTATATTCTTGCAACGCAATTGGAGCAGATTCAGAAATATGCTGGAAAGAATGCAAGAAAGCCAAAGCTCAATAAACTTGGTGGACAGGAATGGGGACGCACGAAGAGCCGTGTGCGCGGTGCGGTAAAGCAGATCGCGCAGGATCTTGTGAAACTGTATGCTGAGCGGGAATCCCAAAAAGGCTTTGTCTATGGACCAGATACTGTATGGCAGCGTGAGTTTGAGGAACTGTTTCCATTTGAGGAGACGGAGGATCAGGAGCTTGCAATTGAAGAGACGAAAAAGGATATGGAAAGTCCAAAGATTATGGATCGTCTGATCTGTGGGGATGTTGGCTATGGAAAGACAGAGATTGCGATCCGTGCTGCATTTAAGGCAGTGCAGGAAAACAAGCAGGTCGTCTATCTTGTCCCGACGACAATCCTTGCACAGCAGGTATATAATAATTTTTCCCAGAGAATGCAGGATTTTCCGGTGCGTGTGGATCTGCTCTGCCGTTTCCGTTCCGCTGCGGAACAGAAAAAAACAATCGAGGATGTAAAGAAGGGGCAGGTGGATATTATTGTTGGTACCCACCGTGTATTATCCAAGGATGTGTTGTTTAAAGATCTTGGACTTCTGATCATCGATGAAGAGCAGCGGTTTGGAGTTGCGCATAAGGAAAAGATCAAGCAGTTAAAAACGAATATTGATGTGCTGACTTTGACGGCAACGCCGATTCCAAGAACGCTTCATATGAGTCTGATTGGAATCCGGGATATGAGCGTGCTTGAGGAGCCACCGATGGATCGTGTGCCGATCCAGACGTATGTAATGGAATATAATGAGGAGTTGGTGCGTGAGGCAATCTGCCGGGAACTTGCACGCGATGGACAGGTGTATTATGTATACAATAAGGTGCGCGATATTGACGAGGTGACGCAGAAAATTCAGGAGCTTGTGCCAGAGGCGAATGTGGCATTTGCACATGGGCAGATGCGGGAAACGGAATTAGAGCGGATCATGTACAGCTTTATTAATGGAGAGATCGATGTGCTTGTTTCCACAACGATCATTGAGACGGGACTCGATATTTCCAATGTCAATACAATGATCATTCATGATGCAGATAATATGGGGTTATCCCAGCTGTATCAGCTCAGAGGCCGTGTCGGGCGTTCCAACCGGACAGCATACGCGTTTTTAATGTACCGGCGAAATAAAATGTTAAAAGAGGTTGCGGAAAAGCGGCTTGCCGCGATACGGGAATATACGGAGCTTGGAAGCGGTTTTAAAATTGCAATGCGTGATCTTGAAATCCGTGGGGCTGGAAACCTTCTTGGAGCAGAACAGAGTGGGCATATGGAGGCAGTCGGTTATGACCTGTACTGTAAAATGTTAAATGAAGCAGTCAAGGAGGCAAAGGGCATTACTCCACCAGAAAAATTCGACACTTCTTTGGATGTGGAGGCGAATGCGTTTATTCCGTCATCTTATATAGGAAACGAATTGCAGAAGCTTGATATTTATAAGCGGATCGCTGGAATTGAGACGCAGGAAGAATCGGAGGAGATGCTCGATGAGCTTTTGGATCGTTTTGGTGAGCCTCCGAAATCAGTTCAGAATCTGCTTGCAATTGCAAGATTAAAGGCGCTTGCGCATGCAGTTTATGTCATGGATATTGTGCAGAAGGGAAAGACGTTAAAGCTTACGATGTATGAAAAGGCAAAGGTTGATCCGGGAAAAATCCCAGAGCTTCTTTCAGAGTTTTCCCCGGCGCTGAAGTTTACGATGGATGCAAAGAATCCGTATTTTACGTATGCGCTTGCGGCAAATTCCAGAGAAAAGTCCCAGGATGTGCTGAGCGTTCTTGAGAAGCTGCTGTCTGAGATGCAAATAAAAATCTTGCTAGATACTGAAAAAAGCTCTATAATATAGCAGAAAATGCCCGTGGTAACGATACGGTGACACTTAGGAGGACATATGAAGATCAAAAAAATTGCAGCATTGCTGCTTGCAGGTGTAATCTGTGCATCTGCATTTACCGGCTGTGCTTTTAATAAAAACGAAACAGTTGCAACACTTGGAGATGAGAAGATTTCACTTGGAATCGCGAATTTTATGTGCCGGTATCAGCAGGCAAGGCTCGAGGATGCATATAAGAGCTATTTTGGAGATGAGGTCTGGAGCAAAGATCTTTATGGAAACGGCACAACACTTGAGGACTCTACAAAGTCCCAGATGATGGAGACATTACAGGAGCTGTATACGTTACAGCTTCATATGGACGATTATAATATTTCTCTTTCGGATGACGAGAAGAAGGACATTACCGATGCTGCAGAAGCATTTATGAAGGATAATTCCAAGGATGCATTAGAGGAGATGGGGGCAGCTCAGGATATTGTAGAAGAGATGCTTACCTTATATACAATCAAGAATAAAATGTACGATGCAATGATTGCTGATGTTGATACGAACGTTACCGATGAGGAAGCAAACATGCGTGCATATTCGATGTTAAAGATCGCAACAAACGGAAGCTATGACAGCAATTATCAGTATACAGAATACACAGACGAGCAGAAGGAGCAGCTGACGAAGGAGGCACAGGAGATCGTGGGTGCGATTTCTGAGCCTTCGGATCTGGAGGCAGTTGCAGAGCAGTATGGATTTTCCGTTACAACCGGTACATACGATTCAGATGATGATCAGCTTGATTCGGATGTAAAGACAGCACTGGATGATTTACAGGAGGGAGAGATTTCCGGACTGATCACAACGGACAAAGCACTTTATATTGTACGCGTTGACAGTGACCACGACGAAGAAGCAACGGAAAAGAATAAAGAGACAATCTTACAGGACAGAAAGGATACTCTTTATAAGGATACCTTAGCGGATTGGGAGAAAAAGGATAAGTGGAAGGTAAAGGATAAAGTGCTTGCAAAGATTGACTTTTCCAATTCTCTGACACAGAAGACGGATTCTACCGAGAACACGGAGCAGTCAGGAACTGCCGGAACAGAGTCAGCCGAAAGCGGAGCATCGGAAACGGTAGATGGAACTGAAAGCGCAGAATAAAAAATACTTGTAACCGGATAACAAAAGAATTCTTTGGAAAGAGGAAGCAGATGGAAGGACATAATAATATTGTTTTGATCGGAATGCCGGGAGTCGGGAAAAGCACGATTGGTGTGATTCTTGCCAAGGTGCTTGGCTATCAGTTTGTGGATGCTGATCTTGTGATACAGGAGCAGGAGGGAAAGCTGCTTCGTGAGATTATTGAAGAGGTCGGGACAGACGGCTTTATTGAGGTAGAGAACCGTGTAAATGCCGGAATTGAAGCAGAGAACACGATCATTGCAACCGGTGGAAGTGTTGTATATGGAAAAGAAGCTATGGAGCATCTGCGTGAAATCGGAACGGTAGTTTATTTAGAGGTACCGTATGAGATCTTAGAGAAACGCCTTGCGGACATCAAGGGCCGCGGGGTCGTGCTACGTGACGGACAGACACTTCATGATCTATTTCTGGAGAGGACACCATTATATGAGAAATATGCGCATGTACAGGTGTCTGAGAAGAATCTTACCGTTGAACAAACTGTTGAAAAACTGATAGAAAAATTACAATTTTTGAATAACAATAAACAAAAATACGAATAGTATAAATAGGAAGAGTCAGCTGTCTTGACAAAAGCCTGACAGTACTAGTATAATTGGTATTTCGGAAAGAAAATTATTTGGACGTTGGTCCGGTTTTTATATAGATCATTGAGGTGTGATATGGAACAGTACGTAATCAAAGGCGGTCATCCTTTACATGGAGAGGTTGAGATCGGTGGCGCAAAAAATGCCGCACTTGCGATCCTTGCAGCCGCAATTATGACAGATGAAACCGTTACAATAGATAATTTGCCAAATGTAAGAGATATTAATGTACTTTTGCAGGCGATTGAAGAGATTGGTGCACATGTTGAACGTGTAGATGTGCATAAGGTAAAGATTAATGGCTCATTTATCCAGGATGTTGTTGTGGACAATGAATTTATCCGCAAGATCCGAGCCTCCTATTATTTGATTGGTGCACTTCTTGGAAAGTACAAGAAGGCCGAGGTAGCACTTCCGGGTGGCTGTGATATTGGAAGCCGTCCGATCGACCTTCATATCAAGGGCTTCCGTGCGATGGGGGCCGAGGTCGATATTGCATATGGACATGTGAAGGCGGAGGCAAAGCAGTTAAATGGTACCCATATTTATCTGGATAAGGTATCGGTTGGTGCAACGATCAATATTATGATGGCAGCTGCCATGGCAGACGGAAAGACTGTGATCGAGAATGCCGCAAAGGAGCCTCATGTTGTTGATGTGGCGAACTTTTTAAACAGTATGGGTGCCAATATCCGTGGAGCCGGTACGGATGTGATCCGTATTGTCGGTGTGGAGAAGCTGCATAAGACAGAATATTCTGTGATTCCGGATCAGATTGAGGCTGGAACCTTTATGTTTGCAGCTGCTGCAACCGGTGGAGATATTGTAGTAAAGAACGTAATTCCAAAGCATTTAGAGGCAACCAGTGCAAAGCTTCTTGAGGTTGGCTGTAAAGTGGAAGAAATGGATGATTCGGTACGTGTGATCGCACCGGAAAAGCTTACACATACACAGGTTACAACACTGCCTTATCCTGGTTTCCCGACCGACATGCAGCCACAGATGGCTGTTGTTCTTGGTATTGCAGAGGGAACAAGCACAGTAACAGAGAGCATTTTTGAGAACCGTTTCAAATATGTGGATGAGCTTACCAGAATGGGAGCCAATATCAAGGTAGAGAGTAATATTGCAATTATCGGGGGTGTATCCCAGTATACAGGTGCAAGGGTTAATGCGCCTGATTTACGAGCCGGAGCTGCACTTGTGATTGCAGGGCTTGCCGCAGAGGGAATTACTGTTGTTGATGATATCTACTATATTGAACGTGGATACGAGGATCTGGATCGAAAATTCCGCCAGCTTGGGGCAAATATCGAGAAGGTATCAACCGAGAAGGATTTGCAGAAATTCATCCTGAAGGTTTCTTAATAGAAAGTGCTGGAAAAGAGCTTTTTTATAGACAGGACAATTGAAAAACAGCCGCTTCCATAGCAGAATCGGTTGTTTTTTAGTTCAGTGTTTTTATATAAAGTTCAGATTGTGTGGACAAATCCAGACAGGTGTTGTCATCGAACTGGATGATCGGTTTGGATAGTGCGTTACTATTTAACATAATGATATTGCAGCCTCTGCCGTCGTTTAAGATTGCGCGGCTGTTCTGGTAGGTTGAGGCAATGTGCTGAAGGAAGGTTAAAATATAGCGGGTATGATATTTCTGGAAGCCTTCTTCTTCAAATTTTGCGATTACCTGGAATGGACAGAGTGGATTCCGGTAGCTTCGTGCAGCCGTCATGGCATCGTATACATCGGAAATTGCGATGATCTGCGCAAAGGAATCAATTGTATCCTCAGTCAGGTGTGATGGATAACCAGATCCGTCACAACGCTCATGATGCATCAGGGCCGCCTTTTTAATACGGGAGTCGATCTCCTGATTTTTTAAGAGATCATATCCGAGACGCGGATGCTCGCGTATGAGCTGGAATTCCTCATCGGTTAATTTCCCGGGCTTATTTAGTACATCTTCCGGAATGGAAAGCTTACCGATATCGTGCAGGAGTCCCGCAACGGTCAGAGCATTGAGATCATGCGCATCAAGGTGGAGCCAGCGTCCGATCATTCGGGAGATGACGGCTACGTTCAGGCTGTGTGCGTAGACAGAATCGTTTACTCCGCGGACGCTGTAGAGAAAGTTCAAAAGCTCAATGCTTGTCTGCTTGGAGCGGAACAGTTCTTCGGTCAGGGTGAGGAGCTCTGCAAAATTGACATCAGCATGATTGTTTACGATATCAAGCAGGCAGCTTTTTAATTTGTTCGTAAGAAAGAGATAGCTGATCTGCTGTTGCTTAAAGACCTCATCCTGCTTTAACTTCTGGGAGAAGCTGGAGTTATTTAAAAGACCGGAGGGCTGTGTTTTCACTACAGGCTGTTCCGGCTCTTTTGGAGCTGAACCAGAAGCAGCAGGCTTGGATTCTTCCGGTTCTTCTGCTATTATTGAAATCTCCGGGACACGGTAAAAGCGGATACGGTTGATAAGCCGTGCAGTAAGAACGGTATTTTCTTCTACAAGAAGCTGGCCATTCTGTGTTGTTACGCGCGTTTGCGTTACCATGCCTGGTTTTAATAAATCGGGTGTATAATTTGCCATAATGATGTATCTCCTCATATCGCGATATATGATTTTTCACAACTAACTTCTAGTATAAAATGACAGACATAGAAAGTCAATGGCGCATGAAGGCGGCCTTTGTCAAACCATAGAAGCCAGCCTCCTTATGCAAGCAGAAAGGCTGATTCTATGATTGACGAGGGAACTATAACGAATATATACATTTTCTCAGGAATGTCGCTTTGGGGTTGACAAGGGATGGGATTGGGTGTAATATCTCGGTTGAAGATTTGAAAATTCAATATTGTAACTTTCTCTTATTCAGAGTGATGGAGATACAAAGGATCTGTGAAGTCACGGCAACCCCGTCTGAGACAGGAAGGTGCCAACCTGAGCGAGTAATCGAACAATAAGAGGATTTGATTATCTTTTATAATTGGTCCGCTTGATTGTCAAGCGGCTTTTTTATGTTTCAATTTCGAGAGGAGACGAATGATGGAAAAATTATTATTTACCTCAGAGTCAGTAACAGAGGGACATCCGGATAAAATGTGTGATGCCATTTCAGATGCGATTCTGGATGCATGCATGGAACAGGATCCAATGAGCCGTGTTGCCTGTGAGGCAGCAAGCTGTACAGGGTTTGTACTTGTGACAGGTGAGATTACAACACAGGCCAAATTAGACATTCCGGCAATCGTAAGAAAGACGGTAAATGAGATTGGATACAACGATGCAAAAACTGGCTTTGATGGAAATACCTGTGCGGTTATGGTTGCATTAGACCAGCAGTCTGCTGACATTGCAATGGGCGTTGACAAGGCATTAGAGGCAAGAGAGGGAGCACTTACCGATGACCTTGACACCGGTGCAGGAGATCAGGGAATGATGTTTGGTTATGCAACAAACGAGACCCCAGAGCTTATGCCATATCCGATTTCTTTAGCGCATAAGCTTGCGTTACAGTTGACGAAGGTGCGCAAGGATGGAACACTTTCCTATTTAAGACCAGACGGGAAAACACAGGTTTCTGTGGAATATGATGAGAACGGAAAGCCAAAGAGATTAGAGGCAGTTGTATTATCCACACAGCATGATGAGGATGTGACACAGGAGCAGATTCATGCGGACATTAAAAAGCATGTATTTGATCCAGTTCTTCCAGCAGAACTGATTGATGCAGACACGAAGTTCTTTATCAATCCTACCGGACGTTTTGTAATCGGTGGGCCACACGGGGATGCCGGACTTACCGGACGTAAGATTATTGTAGATACCTATGGCGGATATGCACGGCACGGCGGTGGAGCATTCTCTGGAAAGGACTGCACAAAGGTAGACCGTTCCGCAGCTTATGCAGCACGTTATGTTGCAAAGAACATCGTTGCAGCAGGACTTGCCGAGAAATGTGAGATCCAGTTGTCTTATGCGATCGGTGTTGCACAGCCGACCTCGATCATGGTAGATACATTTGGAACCGGAAAGCTGTCGGATGAGAAGCTTGTTGAGATCGTACGTGAGAACTTTGACCTGCGTCCGGCTGGAATCATAAGGATGTTAGATTTAAGAAGACCGATCTATAGAGGAACAGCAGCATACGGACATTTCGGACGTACCGATTTAAATCTTCCTTGGGAAGCAACTGACAAGGCAGAGAAATTAAAGAGCTATCTGTAATGTTTACAGAAATTTAAGAATATTATTAGAGATATTCCATTAGTAAAAACGTGTTTCATGCTATAATAATAGTCATAGAGTCATGGTATCAAAGCGATATCAGACACTATGGCTATTTTATTTTTGTATGCAAAAGGGAGAGCGGACATGAAGGTTAAGACAAAGCTCATGATTTCATTTTGTATTATCATATTTGTACCAATCGTGCTAATTACGCTTGTCATATGCGGTTTTTGGAATGTGCAGGTAAAAACGATTGAGCAGAATTATGGACTTACGGGAACGACATCCTACAGTCTGACGAATTCAGTACAGCTTTTGAACCGTTATACAGCAGAAGATTATGAGAGTATGCAGAAGACCTCAAGGGAGTCATCGGATTCCTTTGAGGAGGCTTCGTATCAGAACCAGTTAAATGATGATTTAGAGCAGAAATCCTCATATCTGATCGTGCGTAAAGGAAGCCGTATCATTTATAATGGTGGAAAAGAGAATCAGGACGTTTTGGATTTTCTTCCAGATTACGGAATGACGGAGACTGATTCCCAGATGGGAACGTATATTGATGCAGAGGACGAAATATTAGTAAAACAGGTAGATTTTAAATTCTCTGATGACAAGGAAGGCAGTGCGTTTATTGTTACCTCAACAAAGAGTGTTGTACCGGAGGTTAAGAAGCTTTTATTTGATGCAATGATCTCAATTCTTCTTATTTTAATACTGACGGCAAGTATGCTGACCGTGTGGGTATACAGGAGTATGATTACACCGATCCGGAAGCTTCAGGTTGCAGCAGAGAACATCAAGGATGGCAATCTTGATTTTACCATTGATGCGACGGCAGATGATGAAATTGGAGAGCTGTGCGTGACCTTTGAAAAAATGCGAAAGCGCTTAAAGGACAATGCAGAAGAGAAGCTGAACAATGAAAAGGAAAACCGTGCGCTGATCAGTAATATTGCGCATGACCTGAAAACTCCGATCACAGCTGTAAAGGGATATTCCGAAGGAATTATAGATGGGGTAGCGAATACACCGGAGAAGGTTGATAAATATATCCGGACGATTTACAATAAGGCCAATGAGATGGATACGCTGATCAATGAGCTGACGCTTTACACGAAGATTGACACCAACCGTATTCCATATAATTTTGCAAAGATCAATGTAGCGGATTACTTTAATGACTGCGTTGAGGAGATCGGACTGGATCTGGAAGCAAAAGGAATCGGTCTTGCGTATTACAACTATGCGGACAGCAATGTAGAGATTATTGCCGATCCGGAGCAGCTGCGCCGTGTTATTAATAATATTGTCGGAAATTCCTCGAAATATATGAATAAGACAAAAGGCTTCATCAACATCCGGATTAAGGATGTCGGGGATTTCATTCAGGTAGAGATTGAAGATAATGGACGGGGAATTGCTCAGCAGGATCTTCCATACATCTTTGACCGTTTTTACCGTGCGGATGCATCACGCAATTCTGCAACCGGTGGAAGTGGAATCGGCCTTTCCATTGTAAAAAAGATCGTGGAAGATCATGGAGGAAAAATCTGGGCAACCAGCAAAGAAGATACAGGAACTATTATGTATTTTGTAATTCGCAAATATCAGGAGGTACCAAATGAGCAGAATATTGATTGTTGAGGATGAGGTCGCAATTGCAGATCTTGAGAAAGATTATTTAGAGTTAAGCGGCTTTGAAGTAGAGATTGAAAATGATGGAACCGCGGGACTTGCAAGAGCACTGACAGAAGAATTTGATCTGTTTATTCTGGATCTGATGCTTCCTGGTATTGATGGGTTTGAAATCTGCAAGCAGATCCGTGAGAAAAAAAACACACCGATTCTTATGGTGTCTGCAAAAAAGGATGACATTGACAAAATCCGCGGACTTGGACTTGGTGCAGATGATTATGTGACCAAGCCGTTTTCTCCAAGTGAGCTTGTGGCAAGGGTAAAGGCGCATCTTGCACGCTATGAAAGACTGATTGGAAGTAATGCGGTAGAAAATGATATTATTGAGATCAGAGGCATTAAGATCGATAAAACTGCACGCCGTGTCTGGGTCAATGGGGAGGAGAAGCAGTTTACTACGAAGGAATTTGACCTTCTAACCTTTTTAGCAGAGAATCCGAACCATGTCTTTACGAAAGAAGAACTGTTCCGTGAGATCTGGGATATGGAATCAATCGGAGATATCGCAACTGTCACGGTACACATTAAGAAAATCCGTGAAAAGATCGAAATGAATACCGCCAAACCGCAGTATATAGAAACAATCTGGGGAGTAGGTTACAGATTCAAGCTGTAGAGCTTGAATCGTAAAAAAGAGTAAAGCATGCCAAAGCAAGCATCCTACGACGAAGTCGAATGGGAATGGATGCTTGCATTGCATATACCGAAGGTATATGCAGCACAATTTGGGGAGTAGGTTACAGATTCAAGCTGTAGAGCTTGAATCGTAAGAAAGAGTAAAGCATGCCAAAGCAAGCATCCTACGACGAAGTCGAATGGGAATGGATGCTTGCTTTGCATAGTGGGGCAGGAGTGAAAAGGAAAGGGAATCAAAAGATGAGTGCAGAAATACGTGTGATTTACGAGGATGAAAGTGTTCTTGTTGTATACAAGCCAGCAGGGATTGCCACGCAGACGGCAAGGATCGGACAGAAGGATATGGAAAGCATGCTGCGGAACGCACGCGCTGAAAAGGGAGAAGAACCGTATATCGGGATCGTACACCGTCTTGACCAGCCGGTTGAGGGTGTTATGGTATTTGCTAAGACGAAGGATGCAGCAGCAAAGCTGTCAAAACAGGTGCAGTCGCGGGCAATCGGGAAGCATTATTACGCGGTCACAACACAGATCCCGGAGAGTACAGAAGGAACGTTGACAGATTATCTCTTTTTCCAGAAGCGGGAAAATGTATCGGTTGTAACAGGAGCGGAACACAAAGGAGCAAAAAAAGCAGAGCTTGCTTATGTGGTTATGGCTGAGACAAGTGCACATGCCCTGCTTGATATCCAGCTTAAGACAGGAAGGCATCATCAGATCCGGGCACAGCTTTCCCATATGGGGTGTCCGATTTCTGGGGATGGAAAATACGGACAGACGGAAAGCAAAAGGACGGTGCAGCTTGCGCTTTGCTCATATCGTATCGCCTTTGATCATCCGGTAAATGGAAAGAGGATGGAGTTTTCCATTGTACCGGAAGGAAAAAGTTTCGAAGAATTTCGAGAAGTTTGGCGAAATTCTTGACATACATAAATTATTCATCTAAGATGAGAATAATAGGCTATAAGTCTTAGAGAGAATAAGAATGGGGCATGGGGGCGTGACCATGATTGGTAAGTATTTTAATGGGGTAATTGAACAGGTGTATCAGAAAATCGGATTGGAGGACAGAAATATTGTTATGGCCCGCTATAGCAATTATCTGTCTGCATCTGATCTGGAAAGTGTAAAACGTTATTCAGAAAAAGGGAATAGCGTTTTTTTCGCGTGCAGCGAACTGGAAAGTGATGGCATTGTGGGAGCATATGAGCCATTTCTTGATGTAATCTGTGAGATGTATCATCAGTATGGAAATGGAAAATTTTCGGAATTTCTAGAGGAATGTGACGTTTATCCGCTGCAAAGGGGTGTGTTGCTTTCCTACTATCAGACCGGACGCTGTACGCGCAGGGAAAATGTACTGTTGAATGAGGTGGAGTATGAGCAGCGCAGAATGACGGAAGCGGTAGTTGCCATGATAAGCAGGCTGGCAGAGAGCCATCCGG
The DNA here is from genome assembly GCA_934359535.1 of uncultured Lachnospiraceae bacterium. Classification (GTDB taxonomy): domain Bacteria; phylum Bacillota; class Clostridia; order Lachnospirales; family Lachnospiraceae; genus Roseburia. The sequence goes on along the minus strand of CAKRLN010000002.1, from coordinate 13,620 downwards.
TTATGTTTTTGATAAACCGTTTTCAGTATGCAAGCAGAAGTACTGTGGAGCTTGTACGTCTGTTTCTGTTAAAAGGAACAAAGAATATCGGGATTGTGCTTGGAATGAATGAGCAGATGAGTATTCCGGAGAGTGCAGGAAAAAGCTGGCATATACTTTTGGAGCAGCTTGAGGACTTAAGCTGTATCTATCATATCGGAAATTCCATGGAACATGAAGCCGATAATGAGACGGAGCCGACAGAAGAAGTGGCAGAAGATAAGACACAGATGTTAGTACGTCTTGGCAACATGATTGAGCTTTTGGATTTTGAACAGGCATCAGCGTATATCCGAAAAATGGACAGACAGATCTGGTTTGACAACCTGACTGTTACGAACCATGAGAAGTTTATGCTGTATTCGTTATATATTTGGGGATCGATTCTATGTGGAGATATTTCGAAGGCGCTTGAGATGACGGATGAGCTTTCGGCACTGCAGCTTCCGGGACAGGCATGGGAGGCAGAATACTACAAAGAATATTTCCGTGGAACCTGTTATATGTATCAGGGAAAGCTTGCAAAGGGTTTGCATCATGCGAAAATTGCACAGGAAATGGCAAAACGTGAAGGAAATGAGAAGCTGGAATTTGAAGCGGAGCTTCTCGCTGTTCAGAATCAGATGTCAGGCTGGTACAATATCTTTTTCTGCGCACAGGATGTTCCGATCAGTGATGCGTTTATCGAAAAGCTTGAAAAATACGGATACCGTAATAATCTTGCACACATTTATATTTATGCATATGATAACAGTCCGGCAAAGGTGGCAAGGGCTTACCGTTCCGAGGAGGATCTGCGTTATTTCAGCAAAGGAATTGCACTTGCCAAGGAGATTGGAAATGAGCAGCTTGTATACGATGCCTATCAGAAAAACATTATGATTGCATCGACGAACGGAATGAATGAGATTGCAATTCTTTATTCAGTAAGAACCTTCCAGTTTATGAAGGATAAACAAAGCCTTGAGATCGGAAGAATCTATTCGGGGCTTGGCTACAATCTGAGCGCGATGGGGGATAATGAACGTGCAAAGGCATATTATAATGCGGCAATTGAGCTTTTTTATGGATTAAAGCTTCCAGAGGATATTGCAGAGGTGCAGTATAATATGGCGCTCAATGATATTATGAGTGACGATTATGAATCCGCGGAGCATGAGCTTCTTCTCGTTATGAAAACGATCGAACGGCTTCACTTAAACAGCTTAAGGGTGTGCAATCTTTCGAAACTGTATGGACTGTTAGCTCTTGTCAGCATCTTGAAAGGAGACCGGTTTAACTGCGAGCGTTATCTGTTAAGCTGCAGTCAGTTTTTAAAGTACATTCTTGAAAAACAGAAAAATGAAGACTTAGTCGGAATCGTGCATGATTATGCGAAATGTGATGATGACATGTTTTTATATACCTTTTCCAAGGGACTTTTGTGCTGCATGGACAAGGAATATGAAGAAGCAGAAAAAATGTATGTACAGGCAGAGCAGTTCCTGATGAATGCAGAGGGAAACCAGTTTTATGTGTACCGGATCTTTCGGGAAAAACGGATGGAGCTGTTTGGAGTCCTGGAAAAACAAATGGAGCTGGAAGCAGAGAAAGAAAAGTTAAGACAGCATGAAGGCCTTGGACGGAAAGCATATGAGCTTTTGCCAATGGAGCTTCTGGATGAAATTGAAGGTGGACAGGGACTTCCATGTGCAGATATAACGGATGATATGCTGGAATCCCTAAGAAAGCAGATTGGAACGGCAAAGGATTTAAAGACAGCGAGAGACCAGATGGAATTTATCTCAAGCTGGCAGAAGCTTATGGATGTGAATGGTCTGAGTATTTCAGAGCTGGTAGACAGCTCGATCCATACCTTTTTAAATCATTTTAATAATGACTGTGCGCTTTTCATCCGTTACCGGGGTACAGGAAGTGAGATTCTTTACAATGATACCGGAATCGAGGTTACGGAAGAAGTACTTCGCGCGATCGAGCGCAGTATGAAGGAATATCCACAGGGGCTTGCCGTTTCTAAGATCAGTGGGAATTATCCGGAGCATATGAGGCTCATTTCCCTGTTTGGTGCGGATGATGTATGCTCTATCGCTGCGGTTCCTTTTTTCAATAACCGGAGTTTAAAAAGTGTGTTGATTACATATATCCGGATGCGTGAAAATTGGCATTCCTCAATCGACCGCTATATGTTAAACGAGGACGATCTTGTGATTTATGAGCTTTTGTTCCGTGAGCTGAATTATTCGATGAACCGAATGGAAGCCTATGAGAAAATTTATGAAATGAACCGGAAGCTGGCAGCAGCGGCAACAACGGATATGCTGACCGGAATCTATAACCGCGCGGGCATGTACCAGGAGATCGAGTGGAAGGTACGGGAGCTTCGGAAGCATAAGAAAAAAGGAAAGATGGGTCTGATGTTTATCGATCTTGATAATTTTAAGCATTATAATGATACCTTTGGACATGATATCGGAGATGTGATCCTTCAGAGCATGGCAGCTATTTTTACAGAGGCGGCAGGCGGGCTTGGATTCGTCAGCCGGTTTGGCGGGGATGAGTTCATAATTATTTTTGATACGGATGAAAAACGCGTTCTGGAGGAGACAGCACGCAAAATTTATGATAGAATAGAACATACGAATGGCTTCCAGAAGGATATTTCCGAGCGGATCGGACATGCGGTGGCAATCGATGAGCATTACCGGATCACCTGTTCCATTGGAATTGCAGCTTCGGGAAGCATCTGTGAGGAGAATGACGTAAACAGCCTGATCCGCAAGGCGGATGATCTGTTATACAGCGTCAAGATGAACCAGAAAGGAACCTATGCATTCATTTAAGCTTCCAGAGAACGTTAATTATATTATACACACGTTGACAGAGCATGGCTTTGAGGGCTATGCGGTCGGCGGCTGTGTCCGGGATATGCTGATTGGCCGTATTCCACAGGATTGGGATATTACAACATCTGCCAAGCCGGAGCAGGTCAAGGCACTTTTTTCCCATACGGTCGATACGGGAATTGAGCATGGAACGGTCACGGTTATGCTGGATCATGAAGGCTATGAGGTGACAACCTACCGCATTGACGGAGAATATGAGGATGCAAGGCATCCAAAGGAGGTTACCTTTACTGCAAATCTTGTTGAGGATTTAAAGCGCAGGGATTTTACAATTAATGCGATGGCATACAATGAGACAGCTGGTCTTGTTGATGTGTTTGACGGATCAGGAGATCTTGAACGGCGCGTGATCCGTTGTGTTGGAAATCCAACAGAACGTTTCACAGAGGATGCGCTCCGGATGCTTCGCGCTGTGCGTTTTGCAGGACAGCTTGGGTTTACCATTGCACCGGAGACAAAGGATGGAGTAAGAATGCTTGCACCATCGATTCAGAAGGTCAGTGCAGAGCGGATTCAGACAGAACTTGTAAAATTACTTATTTCGGATCATCCGGAGGAGCTGAAAACAGCATATGAGCTTGGGCTTACAGCCCAGTTTCTTCCAGAGTTTGACCGGATGATGGAGACAAAGCAAGAGAACATGCACCACTGTTATACTGTGGGAGAGCATACAATTCATGCAGTATGCGGAATCAGGAAGGATAAGGTTCTTCGGCTTACGATGCTTCTTCATGATGTGGCAAAGCCGCTTTGCGTGACGGTCGATGAGGCGGGACAGGAGCATTACCATGGGCATCCGAAGCTGGGAGCAGAGATGGCAGGAAAAATTCTGCGCAGATTGAAATTTGATAATGCCACGATCGAGCGCACGGCAAGGCTTGTAGCTGCCCATGATGACAGACCGCCGCTTACAGAAAAAGCGATACGGCGGGCAATAAACCGGAATGGAATTGAGCAGTATCCAGCACTGTTTGAGGTGAAGCGTGCGGATACGATGGCGCAGAGCAGTTACCAGAGAGCGGAGAAGCTTGCATACATTGCAGAATATGAGAAGCTTTATCAGGATATCCTTTTGAAGAAGCAGTGCATCTGTAAGAAGGATATGTCGGTCAATGGACGCGATCTGATTGCCTGTGGAATGAAGCCAGGCCGGGAGCTTGGGAAGGTTCTTGATGCACTTTTCGATGCAGTATTAGAGGAACCGGAATTAAACGAGCGGGAAAAACTGCTTTCACTTGCTCATAAAATAGCAGACCCTTTCATATGATAAACAGACATGGATAACCATGAATGAATCATATGGAGGGGGTTTTCTTGTATAATCAGCCGGAAGTTATAATGGAGCAATATGATCTTGAGGTAGTGCGGATTACAAAGGGGAGAGGCGCCTATCAGTGTGAAACGAATCAGGGAATGAAGCTTTTAAAAGAGTTTCGGGGGTCGGAAGAACGGGCATTTTTTCTTTCGGATATTCTGATAAGGCTGTCGGAGGCAGGGTTTGATACGGAGCAGATCATACATACAAAGGAAGGACAGGTGCTTGTGACGGAGGATACCGGAGATAAGTTTATCTTAAAGGATATGATCGAAGGAACAGAATGCAGCACAAGAAGCCGGGAAGAGATGAAGGAGGCGATGAGCCTGCTTGGGAGATTCCACCGGATCTCCGGATCGCTTGATGGGGCGGTTCCTGATTTTATGAAGGAGAGCTGGGAGGGCTGCACAAAGCAGCTTGCAAGACATAATAGGGAGCTTGTCAAGGTGAAAAATTATGTTCGTTCCAAAAAGAAAAAAAACGAATTTGAAATGAAATTTCAGGAGCAGTATCCACACTATATGGAAAATGCAAAAAGCGTGATGGAACGGATGCAGAAGCTTCATGTGCCGGAGGAATGCCGGATGCTCTGCCATGGGGATTACAATCAGCATAATGCGATACGGACAGCTTTGGGATTTCGAATGGTGCATTTTGAATATATGAATTACCGGGATGCAGTGACAGACATGGCCAATTTCATGCGTAAAATGCTGGAAAAAAACTGTTGGAACGAGCGGCTTGGAAGGGAGCTTATAGAGGCGTATGAAAGGGAGCGGAAGCTGATTCCGGAAGAGAAGGAGGAGCTTTTTTTGATGCTTGCCTATCCGGAAAAGTTCTGGAAGCTTACAAATCACTATTATAATTCCCACAAGGCATGGCTTTCCGGACGAAATATTGAGAAGCTGGATAAGATGATCGCGCAGGAAAATGACAGAATGCGTTTTTTACAGGCATTTGTTACCGGATAAACGGGATTACGAAAGAGAGTTGAGATCATATGCATAGAATCAGACAACAGGGAAATGATATGGACAGAGGGGCAGAAAACAGTAAAAAAAGAGGTCTGCTCCTTGTCCTTTTTGTATTTGCGGCAGCGATGCTTTCGACCGCCTGCTCTGCCTTTGAAGGTGCAAAAACAGTCCGGCCGCAGGGAGGAGTCCATTATTATCAGGCAGGGGAGGATACACAGCAGAGTGAGTCCCAGGAAGAGACAGATGCGGGAGAAAAGCTGTATGTGATTACGTCCTTTCATAGTACGGAGGAGACCTTTACAGCATATTTGTTTTCCAATGGACTGGAATATCAATTCCACTATAATATGAATACAAGCTTTCTGGACAAGTATAAAAACAAGGCATCGGTAGCTGCGTTTGAACCGGGAAAGGTTGTAGAAGTTGGGCATATCGGTTCAGACGGAATTGTGGAAAAGGTTCAGATTTCCGATCAGGTGTGGGAATATGATAATGTTACACGTTTTTCTGTGGATATGGATCAGGGAATGTTAAAGATTGCAGACAGTAAGTATCACTGTGATAATACGACCTATGTGTTTTCCGGGGATCAGATCATTACACCTTCCGACATTACAGAAAATGACATACTTACAGTGATCGGACAGGACAAAAAGATTCTTTCAATTCTGGTCACGACCGGGCATGGAACGCTGACCCTTACGAATACAAGCCTGTTTGAAGGAAGCTACTTACAGCTGGATAAGAAGGTGTTTGCGCAGATTACACCAAATCTTACCATGGAGCTTTCCGAGGGAACCTATACGCTTTCTGTGGCAAATAACGGATGGGGTGGGAGCCAGGAGATTACGATTGAGCGAGGGAGGACGACAACCGTAGACCTGGACGCGATAAAGGGCGAAGGACCGAAATATGGGAAAATACTCTTTACTGTGGATGCGCCGGATGCGGTGGTCTGTGTGGACGGAAACCAGATTGATTATACGAATCCGGTGGATATCCAATATGGAAAACATACGCTTACGGTGGATGCAGATGGTTATGAGGCGTGGACAAGATATCTGGTTGTCAATTCGGAAGAAGCAACGATCGTGATCAATATGACAACAGAGGAAGATGCTGCGAAACAGAAAACGCAAGAGGCTTCTTCCGGTACAGGAACAGACAGCAGTAACACGGATAATGGAAGCAGTGGAAAGACAGATACGGATTCTTCATCCGGAACAGAAAATAAATCATCCGGAACAACGAATCCGGGAAGTGGAGGTTCTACGGATTCAACAACAGAGGATACCGACTATCTGAAAGATTATCTGTCAACGCTTTCCCAGATGCTTTCTTCTCTCACAGATTAAGTGAAAAGTAAAGAGGCAAAGTGACGGTTTTTGAACAGGAATTTTGTAGGGTTTTACCTCCTGCAAATGCCGTAAATATGGGATTTCGCCTTGACAAAAGATATAAAAACAAGTATATATATTCATGTAGGTAATTTGGGACGTATAACTCGAATTATATAATTATGAGAATCCATAGGAGGAATTTTGACATGAACAAAGCAGAGTTAGTTGCAGCTATGGCTGAGAAAGCTGAGATTTCCAAAAAAGACGCTGAGGCAGCTTTAAAAGCATTTACAGAGGTTGTCGCTGAAGAATTAAAGAAAGGTGAGAAGATCCAGTTAGTAGGCTTTGGTACATTCGAAGTATCCGAGAGAGCTGAGAGAACAGGAAGAAACCCACAGACAGGAGCAGAGATGGTTATTCCAGCTTCTAAGGCACCGAAATTCAAAGCTGGTAAAGCTTTAAAAGATTCTATCAACTAATTTGAATTGATTTTAAGGTGGAGCGCTGTCGGCGCTCCATTTTTTAATATGCAGGATAACAAAAAGAAGGTGAAAAAAGATGAGACTGGACAAGTTTTTAAAGGTATCACGTTTAATTAAACGCCGTACCGTTGCAAACGAGGCATGTGATGCCGGAAGGGTTATGGTAAATGGAAAGCCGGCGAAGGCATCGGTGAATGTAAAGGTTGGAGACATCATTGAGATCCTGTTTGGACAAAAGACCGTAAAGGTACGTGTGCTTGCACTTCTTGATACGACAAAGAAGGAAGAAGCAAAAGATCTGTTTGAATATATATCGGAATAAGAAAGCGGCATTTCCAGAAGGGGTTCTGTCATAATCAAAGCCTCCTTATAATATACTGAAATAGGATTATGTAAGGAGGGTGAATGATGGACGAGAGGACGGCAGGCAGTACAGGTGCACACAAGCTGCTTTTACATAACAGGCATACCGGGAGCTTTACGGGAATTTTAGATGTACTTTCCTTTGATGTGGCAGAGATTCTGCTGGAGACCGAGATGGGGATGCTTTTGATCAAGGGAAATGACCTTCATGTGAACCGGCTGAATCTGGAGAAGGGAGAGGTTGATATTGAAGGTGATATCAAATCTTTCGAATATTCGGATGTGCCGGGACCGGGAACAAAGGGTGAGTCCCTCCTTGGAAGGCTGTTCCGTTAATGATCAGTGGAAGCATTGTACTGGAATTTGAGATCTTTCTAAAAGCAGCATTGCTTGGTGCGGCACTTATGCTTTTTTATGATGTGCTCCGGATCTTCAGAAGGCTTATTCCAAGAGGAATCGTGCTCGTCTCGGTAGAGGATGTGCTGTACTGGCTTTTTTTCGGACTGGCAGTATTTATCCTGCTTTACAGGGAAAACGATGGAACGGTAAGAGGATTCATCGTTGGAGGAACGGCACTTGGACTGATCCTATACTATGTGCTTTTGGGAAGATGGCTCATGCCAAGGATCAGCCGTATCATTTATGGGATGAAAAAACGATTGAAAAAAGCAGGCAGAAACGTTAGAATGAAGCTGAAGCATACAAAGAGAACGGATGAAGATGCCGATCGGGAATAAAGAAAAGAAACGCTATGGGCAGGAGATGAGAGGTACCAGATTATGAGTGCAAAGCGCAGAAAGAAAAACCGGAATGCCGGAGCAATATGTATAGGGCTCATTGTTTGCGCGTTTTTAATCGTTATGGCAGTCCAGATTGTGAATTTAAAACAGAAGGATAAAGTTTATGCCGAGCGCCAGAACGAGCTTCAGGAACAGTATGAGAAGGAAACGGAGCGTCAGACCGAGCTGGATGATTATGAGGCATATACCAAGTCACAGAAGTACATTGAGGACCTTGCTAAGAGCAAGCTTGGACTTGCGTATGATAATGAGATTATTTTTAAAGAGAGTGAAGAGTAGGAGAGAAATCTTAGGTCTTCACTCTTTTTTAAGTTCCTAAACTGTCCGACCAGATTCAAAGTGCATCGAATCGGCAGGGTATCAGAGTTTTTGGCGAAAAGTTTTTTGAAACAGGAAGTCCGTTTGACAAACATTTTAAGGGCAGCATCCTATAATCGGAGTCACCTGTCTGGGACAGGCAAAATCAGATGGAGTGATGGGAGGATACAGCATGCAGACAAAGGCAGTACAGACAAAGGAGATGTCAGATGGAACCGTATGGAAAAAGGTGATTGGAACAGGAGCAGGTGCGGGAGCCGCTGTTTTGTGCAGTGCATTTCCAATCATGGGATGCTATCCGCTCGTTCCGGCATATGCGGCAGCACAGAGCATGGAACGAAAGGGAAACCTCTGGATTTACATAGGAATGGGAATTGGAATGGCGCATTTTATGGGGCTTACGGATGTGGTAAAATATACACTTACCGCTTTGCTTACGGTGATGGGAATCCGTTTTTATCTGTGGGCAAACCGCAGGATCGGAGGCTTTATGGCAGGTTTTATTGCAGCGTTTGCCGTGCTTGCAATGAATGCATCCGGGATGCTTTTTATGATGCCGGACCGGAATGAACTGATCCGTGCTGTCAGCGAAAGCCTGATGGTACTTGGAATCACTGTGCTTTTTCATCATTTATTTGCGTTTCTTCCAGGTTTTTTCGCCCACGCAGACATCGAAAAAGAACCCGGTGAAAAGTCGTTTCATCCACCGGAGACAGACCGCCGTATGGAAGCGTTTGCAACTGCGTTCGGAGGCCTGTCAGACGCATTTGCCGGGATGGGACAGGCAAAAAAGATGGATGCATCCGGGGATCTTGCACTTTTGCAGAAGGAGGTAACCGGAAAGCTGTGCGCATCATGCGATGGCTGTGCCGTGTGCTGGGCAAAGGAGCAGACTGGGGGAGTGGAAAATATACACAGGCTGCTTGCGGCGGTCTGTGCCCATAAGCCGAAGGAGGAGCTGATAAGGGAACAGTATGTTACAGACTGCCCCAACTATGCGGAGATGGTTGATGAGGCGGTCAGTGCATTTTCAAGAATGGAATTAAACAGGGCATGGTATGCCAGACTTATGGAGAACCGGATTCTGATTGCGCAGCAGCTTGATGCCATGACGGATATGATGGAGGAATGGGTGCGGGGAAGCGCCTGCCTGGACAAAAAATACCGGATGCAGCTTGCACGTATCCAGTTTGAAGGAAAGGAGCGCGGTCTAACAGCGGATCAGGTGCATGTATTTCAGGATGAAAACGGGCATCTGTATATCCGGGGCATGGTATGTACAAAGTGGGGAGGTGCTGTTCCGGTAAAAAATTATATCCGGGCTGTGTCAGATGCCATGGGACAGAATTTCTGTGCAGCAAAGGACACCAGGGCACTTGTTACAAGGATGCCGGAAGAGATTGTTTTATATGAGGAAGCACGCTATTTTGTGCTTCCTGGGATCGCTGCAAAGAAAAAGGATGATTCTGTTATGAGCGGTGACAGCTTTCTGACACGGACGATGGATGGAGGGAGGTATGTTGCTGCCATCTCAGATGGTATGGGCTCCGGAATTGCGGCAAACCGGGAAAGTGAGATGGTTGTGGAGCTTCTGGATAAATTTTTGGAGGCTGGATTCCGGAAAGAAACTGCGATCCGGATGATGAATTCGGCGATGGTGCTGCAAGGGGAAAACAATGAGTTTTCCACACTTGATCTTGCAGCGCTTGACTTGTACACCGGAGAGCTTTCCCTGACAAAGATCGGAGCGGCAGCGGCATTTATTAAGCATGGAGACCATGTGGAGTGCATTCCATCCGGGACACTTCCGGCGGGGGCATCCTGTGAGATTTTACCGGAGGAGACAAGGAAAACGCTTGTGGCAGGGGATTTTCTTGTCATGGTAACGGACGGTGTGGTAGAATATCTGCATGTAAGGGAACCTGAAAAGACACTTTGCGGGATTCTCGAAGAAATACAGACGGAGAATGCAGGGGTTCTGGCAAAGGAACTTATGGAGCGGGTCATGCTGTATACCGGTGGATACGCGGCAGATGATATGACGATTCTTGTGACAGGACTCTGGAAAAAATAATGGTAGATCAGATTCGGGCGTATATCGAACAATATCATATGATAGAGGAACAGGACATCGTTCTGCTTGGTGTATCAGGAGGAGCAGATTCGGTTGGTCTTCTTCTGGTGCTCTATGAATTAAAAAATACATGGAGGGATTTTTTAATAGCAGTTGTCCACGTTGAGCATGGGATTCGTGGAGAAGACAGCCTTAGAGACGCCTGCTTTGTGGAAAAGCTCTGCAAAAAGCTTGGAGTGAAACTGTTCCTTACGTCCGTTTCTGTACCAGATTATGCCAAAGCCCATCATCTTGGATATGAGGAAGCAGCAAGAATATTGCGCTATCAGGCATTTGAAGATACCGCAAAGCAGCTTACAAAGCAGGGGAAAAAAGTGAAGGTGGCACTTGCACATCATCGGAATGACAATGCAGAAACGGTGTTGTTTCAGATGGTCCGTGGGAGTGGATTAACTGGAATGTGTGGAATGCAGCCGGTGCGTAAGGGAGAGGGAGAAATCCATTATATCCGTCCGCTGCTTTGTGTTGGAAGGTCTGAAATTGAAGAATTTCTTGCAGAAAAGGGGCAGGAGTACTGCACGGATGAGACAAATTTTGAACTGGATTACAGCAGAAACCGGATCCGGAATCTTGTGATCCCAGAGCTTTTAGAGGTTAATTCCCAGGCAGTAGCCCATATCAGCCAGACCACAGAGCAGCTTCTTGAGGTGCGGGATTTTCTCATGGAGGAGGCAAAAAAAAGTTATCAGGAGCTTGTAATGGTACAGCATATGGAGCAAAAAGGGGAGAAGAGTCTCATTATCATGAATGCAGAAGGACTTAAAAAGCTCCACCAGGCTGTGGCAAAGGAAGTGATCCGGATGGCACTTTTTGAGGCTGCCGGAAAGAAAAAGGATTTTACGGCGGTACATATTTCGGATGTGCTTGCCCTCTGTGGGATGCAGTCGGGCAGGAGGATTATGCTTCCATATGGACTCATTGCACAGAAAGAATATGGAACAATTCTGATGAAAGAGCAGGGGAAGAAGAACGTGCATCAGCATGGAGAATGGGAGATTCCAGTTCTGCCAGAGCAGCTATCAGGAGAAAAATTTGAAATTCCGCTTCCGGATGGTGAAATGATAACGTTTCAAATGAGAAAATTTAGCGGTAATATGGAAGAAATTCCGAAAAAACCATATACGAAATGGCTGGATTATGATATGATAAAAAATGGCTTTTTTTTGCGCTACAGGCGTCCGGGGGACTATTTTTACACCGGGACGGATGGCAGAAAAAAGAAGTTAAAGGAATACTTTGTGAATGAAAAAATACCACAAAGCAGGCGGAATAAGATGCCTCTGATAGCAAGAGAATCAGAGATCTTATGTATTCCAGGAGGAAGAATCAGTGCATCCTGCCTGGTGACGGAAAACACCAGGTATATTTTGGAAATTATTTACAACGGAGGAAAGTAGTAATGGATCACAACATAACAGTACACTTAACCGAAGAACAGCTGAATAAAAGAATTGCGGAGATCGGTGCAGAGATCACGAAGCGTTTTGCAGGTGAGGAAATTTATCTTGTATGTATTCTGAAGGGATCAATTTTTTATACAACAGAGCTTGCAAAAAGAATCGAACTTCCAATGAACATGGATTTTATGACAGTATCAAGCTATGGCGCGGAGACAAAATCATCCGGTATTATCAATATCAAGAAGGATCTTGAGACATCCATCGAGGGCAAGAACGTTATTATTGTTGAGGATATTATTGACTCTGGCTATACCTTAAGCCATCTGTGCAAGCTGCTTCGCACAAGAAACCCGAAGACGCTTACGATTACAACACTTCTCGACAAACCGGACAGACGGGTTGTGGATGATGTTGTTGTTGATTACACCGGATTTGTGATTCCGGATAAATTTGTTGTAGGCTATGGACTGGATTTTGACCAGAGATACCGCAACCTTCCATATATTGGATTTATTGAGGACGAAGTATAAGTCTCCCGAACCTCAAAATAACAGCAGCAGGGGGAAAGAGCCTGGCGCGAAAAGGAGAGAAAAGTTGAATAAGAAAAAGAGTAGTACATTTAGAGGCGGATATGGAATATATGTTGCGCTGGTTATTGTAGTCATATTGATCTGGTACTGGCTGAGTGGAAGCACCGCGACGAATTCCTATACCAAGGATCAGTTTGAAGCAGCTCTGGACAAGGGTAAGATTAAGACGGTAACAGTTGTGCAGAATAGGGAGATTCCGACCGGAAGCTTAAAGGTTCAGTATGAGAATGGCACACAGCAGATTCTGTATACATCGGATGTCAACGAAATGCAGGATCTGATGGATGAGTATGATTTTACGAACTATACGTGTGCAGATGTTCCGGAAGAAAGCTGGATTATGACACTGCTTCCATATCTTCTGATCTTTGGTGCGTTTTTCATTCTGTTTGTGATGATGAATAATCAGGCGGCATCGCAGAGCGGTGGCGGAAAAATGATGAATTTTGGCAAAAACCGTGCAAAGCTTTCAACAGAGGAGAATAATAAGGTTACCTTCAAAAACGTTGCAGGACTGCGTGAGGAGAAAGAAGAACTTGAGGAGATTGTGGATTTCTTAAAGGCTCCGAAGAAGTATACAAAGCTTGGAGCAAGAATTCCAAAGGGTGTTCTTCTTGTTGGACCTCCGGGAACTGGTAAAACGCTTCTTGCGAAGGCAATTGCAGGGGAAGCCGGTGTTCCGTTTTTCAGTATTTCCGGATCAGACTTTGTGGAAATGTTTGTTGGAGTTGGTGCATCCCGTGTCCGTGACCTGTTTGAAGATGCCAAGAAAAATGCTCCGTGTATTGTATTTATCGATGAGATTGACGCGGTGGCAAGACGCAGAGGAACCGGAATGGGCGGCGGCCATGATGAGAGGGAGCAGACCTTAAACCAGATGCTTGTTGAGATGGATGGTTTTGGTGTCAATGAGGGAATCATCGTTATGGCAGCAACAAACCGTGTCGATATTCTTGATCCGG
>CAKRLN010000001.1 GCA_934359535.1 uncultured Lachnospiraceae bacterium | reverse complement strand
GCGAGAGGGGGATTTGAACCCTCGACACTGCGGGTATGAACCGCATGCTCTAGCCAACTGAGCTATCTCGCCATATTCATATTACGCTGCCGCATCAGTGACAGCTCAAATATAATATCATGGCGAAACAATCCTGTCAACAGAAAATCATAATTTTTTTATCTTAAAACTATTCTTTCCATTCTGTTTTACCTCATAAAGCACAGCATCCGCTGCCTTAAACAATTCCTCATAAGGTGGAAGCTGTCCGGTACAGACCGCGCCAAGACTGATTGACATCTCTACCGTCTTATCCCCGACCGACAGCGAACGGTTCATTTCTGTTACCAGCTGCTTTATTTTTACCTGTACTTCTTCTGCGTCTACGCCCTGCATACATAATACAAACTCATCTCCACCGTAACGTCCAACCAGCGATTTGGGAACAAAGATCCGTTTTAATCCATCCGCAAGAAGCTTTAATGCTTCATCTCCGCCTGCATGTCCCAGCGTATCATTCACACACTTAAAATTATCAATATCCATAATTGCAAACACAACCGGATACTTCTTTTTCTCATATACCTGATTCATCTGGTCTTGAATTCCATAGCGGTTGCTGATTCCGGTCAGTGCATCGGTTTTTGCAATACGCGCCCTGTCCCGTGTAACCGCCATAATAACCCCGACGATCACTACAAACACAAAAATCAGTGCCAGCAGACATGGAATCGTATTTGCCTCAATAAAACGCCGTACTGTAATCTGCTGCTGCTCTGTTTTCATGCTGTTATTCAGCATAATCTGCTTGTTTTCATCCGGAATACTGTAGATTACCTTATTGCAGATCGAGATTAGTCTTGTATCCACATCCTTGGAAAATGCAAAATACCCTTTTTCATTCTGTGAAAGCGGTACCATATTTAAATGTGTATAGCCTTTTTCCTGCATATAATACGAAACGCTGTAATAATCCGCAACCGTATAATCTGCCTTCAGATTCTCGATCGCATGCAGGCTTTCAGCCAGACTCTTTGTTGTAAGAAGCTTTGTCTTGTCCGCTTTTACATCATGATACTCGCCATCAACCGCTGTAAGAATGCCCTGTAATGCATTTTCCGTATCATTGGTGTCACTTGTCACAACAACAACCATATGATCAATCAAATCTGTAGAAAACCGGAGCTCACTGCTATATTCTGAATTTTTCCGGATATCCGCTGCCAGATCGATCTCCCCTTTCTGGATTGCTGCGATAAGATCTGATGTATTATCGTATGCGATTTCCCGAATAGAAACTCCGGTCTCCTCCTTTAGAATATCAATCAGATCACGCACAACACCGCCAGCGCCCTGATCTGTCTCATACTGGTAAGGTGCCATCTGCTTCAGATAGCCAAATTTCAGTTCCTTAATGCCTTTTAAGTACTCCTTTTCTGTATCCGAAAGCTCTACCTCATAATCCTGCTGCAATGCCCCGCTCAGAATCGAAATACTTTTTTCATTGTCTGGCATCATATCCTCGGTACGTTCTGACTCCCATCGCGTATTCCAGTCTTCTGCAATCGTATCAAAATTCTCATTTCTTTTTCCGAGTGCTGACTCAATCACACGTTTGATCTCATCCGAGCTGTCTAAAAGATTCAGATTTCTGGCTAACGCCTGTCTTTTTTTATAGTTTTCATCTGTTGCAGGATTGCTGTTTAAGCAGACTATATTTGTCATATCGCCATAGCTTTCCATGATCGGATCAGTCTTTACAACCGACAGCACCTCATGGTCAAGTGCGTAACCAGATTCATCAATCATATAACTGATATAGCATTTTGCAGCTTCTTTCTGGGTACTATTCCGATTGATGGCATAGCTGTAGTCTGTAGCAATCGAAGCATACTGCTTCCCGTCAATTTCATTCGGAAATGGCATATATCCAATATTCTCTGCGTGATCCCCTGCATCCTGGATCTGCTTTAATGCCCAGGAACCAATTGCAATGCATCCAATCTGTCCATTGTTTAACATGCCCTTTGACTGCTCCCAGTCACTTGACTGCGGATCACTTTCACAGAGACCTTCTTTTACAATATGATACAAAAGATCATACACCTGATAATGTGCTGTTCCCTTTAAAAATGGATTCAGTTCATTTACAAAGCCATTATTTTTATAATCCGGATCTCCTGTCATCTCAAAAAATGGATACTGCTCCCACACCTTCAGCGGCCAGTCAGCCGCATAATTTGTATAAAATGGAATTGCATTCGTCCGCTGTTTGATCATCCGAAGCGCATCAAGAAATTCATCGATCGTCTTCGGTGTTTCTGACACGCCTGCCTTGTCAAATACTTCTTTATTATAGATAAACCCATTCAGGTATGCAGCAGATGGTATTCCATATACAACATCGTCAGAAACGATTCCGGTCTCCATATAATTGTATTTCTTCTCAAGATCTGACAACTTGCCAAGCGGCTCAAACAGCTTTTCATACTGCTCTCCCGGTGTTGATCCCGGAACAAACAGGACATCCGGATAATCCCCTGCATCGATTTCAGCCTGCACATCCTTATCATACTCCGAATGATATTCATAATTTACCTGTATCCCAGGATATTTCTTCTGAAATCCATCCAGATACGACTGCATGTCCTGCTTTGTTACATTCGATGCAACTGTGATCTCCCCGGTTATTTCATCTTCCGTCTCCCTGGCCTCTATCGGCAATACCCCGAATATCTGAGAAAAAATAAGCACTGCCATCACGCAGGCAATACTTCTTTTCCATGCTTTTTTCATTTTGATCCCCTTTTCTATCTCATTCTGATGTATCCACCCGTTCATATTTTCTTTTATTTTATCATAGATTTCTTAATCTTACCTCTTTTTATGCAATTTTTCTCTTGAAGGATCAGCGGAAAAGTTCTATAATAATCACAATTTATGCAAACACTGTTGTTATATAACTTTAAATTATCATTTTTATATTATAAGGAGATACATCATGAGCTATACAATTACTTTACCAAACTACACAATCGGAGAAAACTGTTATAACAAAATTCCGGAAATTGCCGCCAAATATGGAAAAACCGCTGTTGTCATCGGTGGAAAAACCGCAATGACCAAGGCAAAAGAAGCATTGCTTGACGGAATTAAAAACTCCGATCTGAGGATTATAGATTTTATCTGGTATGGCGGAGATTCTACCTATGAGAATGGTGATGCACTAATCGCAAATGAAACTGTAAAAAATGCAGATATTATTTTTGGTGTTGGTGGTGGAAGAGCCTGTGACACGTGTAAATATGTCGCAAACGAGCTGAACAAGCCGCTATTTAACTTTCCTACTGTTGCCAGCAACTGTGCCTCTGTTACAGCGATCTGCGTTATTTACAATCCTGACGGCACTTTCCGTGAATATTATTACCCAAAGCTTGCTGATCATACCTTCATTAATACAGCCATTATCGCAGATTCTCCATACGAATTGCTCTGGGCTGGTATCGGTGATGCACTTTCCAAAGAATGTGAGGCTGTATTCTCCAGCCAGAATGAAAAACTTTCCCATACCCCGCTTATGGGTGTGCAATTAAGCCGGGTATGCACAAAACCACTTCTCGATTATGGCGAAGAGGCATTAGCCTCTTTAAAAGCACACCGGGTCAGTGATGCTTTGATGCAGGTTACTTTGGATATTATTATCTCAACTGGAATTGTATCCAATATGACAACCCATATGCCTGATTATTATTACAATTCCTCCCTTGCGCACTGCGTCTATTACGGCTCCACTGTAACAAAAGGCGGTCATACTCACCTGCATGGGGAAGTTGTATCTCTCGGTGTCCTGTGTCTTCTGACTTATGAAAAAAACAATGCCCTGCGTGACCAGATCATGAATTTTAACGCAAAAGTCGGACTTCCTGTATGCTTTGATGACATTGATATTACCGAGGATGAATTTGAAGCAATGACCGACCGTGTCCAGACTACAACGGAATGGGAACGTCGGCCAGAAGGTGTTACAAGAGAATCCTTTATCGCATGCATGAAAGAACAGAATGCCTGCGGACATGCCTTTAAAAAAGCATAATCTGAGGGCTCATGGCGGCTTGCTGTAGTCTTATTTCTCCTGCCGCAGTGTTATTCCTCATTAATTTCCTCCACCGATACCGTGTGGTTAAAAAACTTTATCCTATGTGCCATAAGATAAAGCCGGAATGCAAGGTCATCCTCCGCTGTCGTAAACGGTTCCTCCCTTACGATCTCTGAACAGATACCCTGCTTTTGTAATTCCTGCTGTCTCTTTTTTGCTTTTTCGGTAAGAATGCTGCGGCGCTTTTCGATGGCTTCCTTGAATTTCCGCTTTGGATAGTTCGCAGCTTCTTGCTTTAGCTTCTCCTGTAGCAGTGTGATGACCGTTTCATGTGCCGTCCTATGGATCATTGCCGCGATCCTCCTTGCCATGCGCTCGGACGGATGATTCCGATACTGTTTTAACGCTTTTGTCAGTGCATGATCCCCCGCTTCCTCCGAAAGACTCTCCATCACAGAAAATGCCTCCGGTGTAACCTCCCACGGTTCACTTCTTGGCACCATATACTGCTCTGGCACCGCCGAATAACAACAGTAATTAAGCGGTGGAAACGCAACAAGTTCTGCAAGCCGGTTTTCCTCCGGTGTGCAGAACGCTTCTCCTAGATATTCTTTTTTGTCATGCAGAATCGCAATCCGGTATTCTAACTGCCTTAAATATTCATAGCCTTTGATCCAGAAATGCCCGGTCTCACCGTAATCATACAGGTGCACTTCTGCCGTAAGCGTCCGGAAAAACAACGTCACGACCGAATCCTCCTGCCGTACCCAGAGAACATACTCTGCTTTCCCTTCGCCATTCTGCTGTCTGTTTAAGGAAGCCTCAAGCTCTCCCTCATAATCCGGATCGTAATGCCCGGTCATCCTTGCATCATGAAATACCAGAAAGCTTTCCACTGCATCATTCATCAGATACACAAGCCGAAGCTTTGGCATATGCCCGGTTTCCTTTTCCGTCTCCGTAACAAGAAGCTCAAACTGATTCTGCTCCAAAAGCTCTTCTAACATTGCAAGTGTGTCTAACTGGTGTTCCATTGTTCCCCCTGTATGCATCTTTGTTTTTCTTTTTTATATCGGTTCATTCCATAAAGAATCTTAGTCTCTGCACTTTCCGCCTTTAAAAAAATGCGGATTTGTGGTAATATGTATAAATAAAAAATGCGGATTTGTGGTAATACTATATAATAAAAAATGCGGATTTGCAGGAGGTCTTTATGTTTAAGCGGAAAATCTATGAAAAACTGTTACAATGGAAAGAAGAATCTGACGGGAATACTGCCATTCTGATCGAGGGTGCAAGACGAATTGGAAAATCAACCGTCGTTGAAGCCTTTGGAAAAAATGAATATAAAAGCTATATTCTGATCGATTTTTCTACGGCTTCCAAAAGTGTCCGGGAACTTTTTGAGGATATTTCCGATCTGGATTATCTTTTTTTACAGCTTCAATTACAATACAGAGTTGATCTCCATGAAAGGAATTCCCTGATCATTTTTGATGAAGTGCAGCTCTGCCCACTTGCAAGACAGGCGATTAAATCTCTGGTCAAAGATCATCGCTATGACTATATGGAAACTGGTTCTCTCATTTCCATTAAGAGAAATGTACAGGATATTCTGATTCCAAGTGAGGAACGAAAACTGAATATGTATCCTATGGATTATGAAGAATTTTTATGGGCTTTGGGGGATACCACGACATTTCCTCTGCTTGAAAAAATCTTTACCTCGCAGAAACCTCTCGGCGATCAGATGAACCGCAGACTATTGCGGGATTTCCGGCTGTATATGTTAGTTGGTGGAATGCCCCAGGCAGTCAATGAATATTTGCAGACTAACAATTTTCGAAAAGTGGATGCCGTAAAACGTGATATTTTAAATTTATATGAAGATGATTTCAAAAAAATTGACACAACAGGGAAACTGTCTCTGATTTTTGATGCCATTCCTGCCCAGTTAAATAAAAACGCTTCCCGGTATCAGGTTTCCAGTGTACTCGCAAACGACCGGGCAGACAGTATTTTAGAACTGATCGCAGAACTGAAAGATTCCAAAACCGTTCTTGTTTCCTACCATGCAAATGATCCGAGCGCAGGAATGGCAACAAACAAAGATCTTTCCAAATTTAAAATTTTTCTCTGTGATACCGGACTTTTTACCACATTAATGTTTAAGGATAAGGACTTTACGGACAATATCATTTATGAAAAACTGCTGAATGACAAACTCGGAACGAATCTCGGATATTTATATGAAAATGTGACCGCCCAGCTCTTAGCCTCCAATGGAAATGAACTGTTTTATTATACCTTCTTAAATGAAAATTCAAAGCATAACTATGAGATTGATTTTCTTCTTGCAAGGAAAAATAAAATCTGTCCGATTGAGGTAAAATCCAGTGGCTACAAAACCCATAAATCCCTGGATGAGTTTTCCAGAAAATACTCCGATCGTATTCTTCAAAAATACCTTGTATACACAAAAGATTTATCGAAAGATACCGATATTTTCTGTCTGCCGGTTTACATGGTTCCTTTTTTATAACATGCCATGCCAGAAACAGTTCCTGCCCGATGATCAGAAATTAAAGTCAATTTCAATCCCCTTCAGATCCTCATTGATCAGCTTGTTATCCTTTAAGATCTTCTGGATCTGTTTCTGTGCATCACTGACCGGGCTGTTTGTCTGGTTTTTCCGGGAGAAGCTTAGCCGGTCGGAATAAGGCTTCATCCTTGCTATTGCGCGGACATTTGCATATAATAACGATAAATGAAATAATTACTCACGAAAAGGAGCATCTATGACTCAGAAAACTGTATGGATTACCGGCGCAAGCTCCGGAATTGGAATGGAATTTGCAAGACAATATGCAAAGAAAGGATACCGGCTGATTCTGACAGCCAGAAGAAGGGAGAGACTTACAGCACTCACAGAGGAGCTTTCCGTTCCATGCCGGATCGAGCCTGGTGATCTTTCTGATGAAGCCGAATGTCTCCGCCTGTGTGAACTGCTCTCCGATGAGACGATTGATATTTTTATCAACAATGCAGGAATGGGAGCCTGCGGAAGCTTCCTTTCCACAAGCCTGAAAAAAGAGCTTTCCATGCTACATGTCAATGTCACTGCCATGCATATCCTGATGAAGCATATGCTCTGGAAAATGCAAACACAGGGCTTCGGC
Organism: uncultured Lachnospiraceae bacterium; assembly: GCA_934359535.1. Lineage (GTDB taxonomy): Bacteria > Bacillota > Clostridia > Lachnospirales > Lachnospiraceae > Roseburia. Next base: position 37,255 of record CAKRLN010000001.1, on the reverse strand, counting down.
ACGATCGTAAATGTTGCCTCCTCTGCCGGGCTTTTTCCGGGAGGCCCGTTTATGTCGGCATACTATGCCGGTAAAGCCTATGTGGTAAGCCTGACGAATGGTGTGGCAGAAGAGCTCCGGCAGCAGAAAAGCCCTGTCTATGTATGCGCACTCTGCCCCGGTCCTGTCGATACGGAATTTAACGAGCATGCCGGTGTGCGTTTTGCATTAAAAGGCATCTCCCCGGAAGTCTGTGTACTAGAAGCCTTCCGCGGCATGAAGCGACATAAGACTATCATTGTCCCAACGCTTCTGATGCGGCTTGGATGCAGTGTACAAAGACTTCTTCCCACTCCACTTCTTCTTCCGGTCGTTGCCAGACAGCAGAAGAAAAAGCTTTCCCACTAAAGTTCTTCCCCAATCAGCAGCTCCAATGCTTCAAACACCCTGTCTGCATAGAGCTGCTTGATCTCATGGCGGCTCATCTGTGCAGCATCCACTTCCATCTCATAGATGTGTGCCTGTTCCCCGATCAAAATGCAAAAAAACACCTTTCCTTGCACACTGTCTGCATTATTCGGGTCAACATTTCCTGTCGTTCCGGTAATCCCGACTGCAATATCCGTATGCAGATTTTTTTTGACGGTTTCCGCCATGGCTTTGGCACATTCCCTTGAATAAACACCATATATCCGGATCACCTGTTCCTCAACTCCGACGAAAATCTTCGTCTCATTGAGATAGGTTACATATCCCCCAGGAAAAATGGCAGATGCCCCTTCCGTATCCGTAATCATTGATGCGATCATCCCTGATGTACAGCTTTCCATTGTAGAAATTGTTGTATGTGTATCAATCAGTTTTTTTATGATCCTGTCTTTTCTGTTCTGCTCCATCCGCTTTTACCTCTTGGATATAAAGTGCTTAATCATGGTATACAAGACGATAATCACCGCAAAGACATACCCCATTGCCCCAAGTGCTGGAATTCCAAGAAGCTTTGGAGACATATCCGTTGTACAAATAATACTTGAGCTGATGAGAAGTGCCATCACCCAGAGTCCCATGACAATGTTCCGGATCAGCCGGTGCAAAAGCCGCGATAACTCCGTAGATGCATGCATATCCAGATTGATCTTTGTCTGCCCTCTCTGATATTCCTGTAAAAGCTCCGACAACTGCATCGGAAGCTGAATGGTCTTATGCACGGACTGATACAGCTCCTTGCCTGAATTTTTCAGTTCCTTCTTCCAGTCAAAATTCTGCCAGATATGCGCCTTCATCCGGGCTGCTGCAATCTCGACCATGTTAATCTGCGGGCTGATATCTGCAAGCACGCCTTCCATCTGCGTCAGACCTCTCGCAAGCATACTGAGTCCATGCGGCATCGAGATCTTATTTACCTTCATAACCTCCATAAGCTCCTGCATAAAGACAGCCACATCAATCTGTCCCATATCAAGGCTTCCGTACTTGTCAATGAGAACACGGATATCCTTATAAAGCTTTGCTGTATCCGGCTCACCTCGGAATTCTCCAAGTGCTAGCACCGCATCCTGTATCTTACCGATGTCGTTCGTTGCAATTCCCTCAACCGCTTTCCCAAGCTGCTTCTTGTCCCGCTCCGTCAGCCTCCCCATCATCCCCATATCAATCCATACAATCTTTCCATCACGGATGCGGACATTCCCCGGATGTGGGTCAGCATGGAAAAATCCATCCTCCATAACCTGCCGGATATAGTTATCGACAAGCTTGCTTCCAATCTCATTCAGATCGTAGCCATGCTCTGTAAGTATTTTCTTGTCATCTACCTGAAAGCCATCAATATATTCCATCACAAGCACGTGGGACGTTGTATATTCCCGATATAATGCAGGTGTTGCCACAAAAGCAACGTCCTTGTTACAGCGTGCGAATTCCTCCATATTGGAAGCTTCGGTTAAGAAATTCATCTCCTCCTGCGCAACTGCCCACATCTCATCGAGAACCATATCAAAATCAACCAGTTCCTTAATGCTGACCGGCGGTACAAGCCTGACTGCACGATGGAGCAGTGCAATATCCCTCGACATCAGCTTATAGATGCCCTTGCGCTGAACCTTTACTACCACCTGCTCGCCATTTTTCAATACAGCCCGGTGTACCTGTGCAATCGAAGCCGCTCCAAGCGGCTTCTCTTCCATTGATGCAAAGATCTCCTTCCAGGAACACCCAAAGGAATCCTGTATCACCTCTTCTACCTGCTCAAATGGCATCGGTGCAACATCTGAGCACAGACGCATCAGTTCCTCACAGTATGCCTCCGGAAGGATGTCCGAATGTAACGACATGATCTGTCCGAGCTTAATGTAAGTCGGTCCAAGATCCTCTAAGATAAGTCTAAGCTTCTCCGGGGTCAGTCCCTGCATGATCTTATGCTTTTTTAATACGGCGGTCATTTCCTTCAGGCGGGAACCATAGCCCTTTTGCTCTTCTGTACTGCTGCCCATCGTCTTCCTTCCATTCCAGTTGCTGTAATTCATTTCTTCCTGCCAGTTCCTTGAATCATTCGGCCTCTCTACCGTTTTCCAGTTTTATTCCTCTTCTGTCTCTTCTGACTTAGCCTCTTCCTCTGTAACTTCCGTTTCCTCTGGTGCAGTCTCTCCAGAAGCCTCTTCCTCTGTAACGTTTTCTTCTGTAACGGCTTCTTCGGCATCCTCATCCACGAAAGCATCCTCGTCTAACACGGTCTCATCTGCTTCCTCTGCAGCTTTTCGCTCCTCCGCTTCCTTTACCTTTGCCTTTAAGCTTTCGAACTGCTCCGGAGTCATCTTATCAATCATTTTTTCAAGCTCTTCCGGTGTCTGCGGCTTTACGGAAACATTTACATTTTTCTTAACTGTTTCTTTTATATTGTGCTTTAATTCTTTATTTAATACCTTCCCCTGTTCAACGGTAAGCTCTCCGCGCTTTACCATCTCATCGAGAACCTCTTTTGACTTCTCTGCGGTTACTGCAACCGTTCCAATACCTGCTAATAAAACCTTCTTTAATCCATCACTTAATTTGTCCATAGTAATACTCCTTTCTCTCTACAGCCTATCCTACCAGATTCCAAGAAATGCAAGTCCCTTCGGAAGAAAGATGATAAGTCCTGCTATCGCAGCCATGATTGCCGCAATAAGAACTGCACCAGCCGCGGTGTCCTTTGCAATCTTTGCAAGCGGCCTCCGCTCTTTTGTAACAAGATCAACAACAGCTTCCACTGCAGTGTTTACAAGCTCAAGTGCCATCACAAGCCCAAACAGCGTCAGACAGATACACCATTCGATCGCAGAGAGATGAAAAAGAAATCCTGCAATCACAACAAGCAGTGTGACCGTGCAGTGGATCTTCATGTTGCGTTCCTTTCGGATTCCTGTAAAAATCCCTTCAAATGCATATCCAAAGCTTTTTGTAATCGGTGGTTTTTTCTCTCCTGCCATGACTTTTGTTCCTTCCTCTCCGGTAAGTTTCTTTTGTATGTTTATTGTACCACTTCTGGTGCATTTTTCCCAGCTACAAACAAAGAAAACTGTTCACAGATCTCCCTGTAAACAGCTTTTCTTCTTACGCATCCGATCTGGAATATGCATTCTTCATCTGACTGCTGAGCTCAAATAACACCTTATCAAGTGTACTCTGTGTCTCCTTTTTCACCATCCGGGCAATCTGCTCATTGGCTTCACGCTTCAGCTCCATGCGTTTTCCTTCGTCCATTTCTGCTGCAAGGCGTGCATCATACCGGTTTACGATCTCATGCCCCTTTGCAAGCACATGCTCCTTATAACGTTCAATATGAAAAATCGATTTCTTATAGGAAGCATCTGCCATCGCAGCAACCATGCGGCTTGCCCAGTAGAAGTTATCCGTAGACACTTCCCCGGTTGTATTTGACAGATATTCCGGTGTCGTATCCACCTGTGCATAAAACGGCACAAGCACATTAAAGGCATTCGATGCAAACGCAACCCACTCCAAAATACTGCTGTCCTTTGTCTGATCCGGACGCATCTGGATTAAAGACATAAAATCATTCCGGTTAATTCCAATCGAACGGAAGGCTCCGCTCATGGATTTGTCTCCGTAAGCAAGATATGGATCATAAGCGGTTCCCTGAAAATGGGAGGAAAGCACATATTTTACATCTTCGACTGTAATCTTTCTCTCTGGAACAAGACACCATGGAAGATCGTCGGAAAAAGGAGTATACTCTGCATTTTCCCCATCCCAGCAGTAAGTATTCGGATTCAATGTCCGAAGCATATACCAGGCACGCGGTGTATTGTATACATGATCTGAATCATCGTGACTTCCAAACGCGTCCCTTGGATTCAGTCCGCCTTCCATCGAAAGATCCAGATGATATTTTAAGATAAATTCTGCCATATCGGAAGAACACATATATTCGTTCTGCTCCGAGAGTGCATCCTCAAGATCAAACTGGTCAATTCCAAGCTGATTCGGCATTACAACATACGCATCATCCGGAACTCTTCTTGCGATCCAGTGATGTCCACCGATTGTTTCCAGCCACCAGATTTCATCGGAATCCTGAAATGCGATTCCATTCATCTCGTAGGTTCCATACTGCTCTAACAGGGAACCCAGGCGTTTTACCCCTTCCCTTGCACTTTTAATATAAGGAAGCACCAGACAAACGATATCCTCTTCCCCGATACCGCCTGGAATTTCTTCTTTTCCATCCTCTGCCGGATGATAGCATACAAGCGGATCCGCACCAAGTACACGCGGGTTGGAGGTAATTGTCTCTGTTGCAGTCATTCCGACATTCGCCTCATTGACACCGCTTGCCGCCCAGATCCCCTCGCCTTTGACCGCATTGGGCATTGCCGTGTAGCGCATCGGCTGCTCCGGAAGCTCTACCTTTACATGAGAAATTACTGATTCATAGGTTTTCGGCTGTTCATCCGGAGAAACAACAACAAATTTTTTCGGTGTAAAATGTCCCGCTCCGGAATCATCATTCCGTGCGATCATTGTCGATCCATCAAACGTTGCGTTTTTTCCAACTAAAATTGTAGTACATGCCATATCATATAACTCCTTTCACTATTTTACAGGTGCAGCCTCGCGGAGCATCTTTCTCCGCACAAAATAAAAGCAGATGACCTGCATGATAATCGTAAGAATCCAGGATGCCGGATACGAAATAAATAAAATATCCAGCGAACGATGTGCAGGAAAAATCAGATAAATCCATACAATTCTCGTTCCAACTGTTCCAATGATGGAAAGGATCATCGGCACCGTCGAACGTCCCATTCCACGCAGCGCACCCGGAAAAAGATCCATAAGCCCGCAAAGAAAATACGTAACGGTTGTATACAAAAGGATCTCCATCGCACAGGCGATAACATCTGGATTGGTTGTATAAATCTGAAGCAGCTTTGGTCCTGTAAGATAAACTCCCGTTCCAAGCACAAATGTCACACTGACTGAAAGAATGATACAGTCAATAAGCACCCGGTCCATCCGTTTGTATTTGCCAACGCCATAATTCTGGCTGGTAAAGCTCATGCATGCCTGTGTGATCGAGTTGACCGTCACATACAAAAAGCCAAACAGATTATTCGCCGCTGTATATCCCGCCATCGCAATTGAGCCGAACGAATTGACCGACGACTGCAGCAGTACATTCGAAAAGTTAATCACCGTGCTCTGGATTCCCGCGGGGATTCCAACCTGAAAGATTGGTTTTAAATACTGTTTTTCGATTTTCAGCCTGGAAAATGAAAGCTTATAGCTTCCTTCCGAGTGCTGTAAACAGCGTAACACAAGCACACAGGAGATAAACTGGGATACAACCGTTCCGATTGCAACTCCGGCAACCCCAAGATGGAATACAATAACAAGTGTCAGATTAAGTGCCGCATTTGTACAGCCGGAAATAATCAAAAAAAGAAGCGGCCGCTTCGTATCCCCAACTGCCCTTAAGATTGCTGCACCATAATTATAAAGCATAAAAAACGGCATTCCAAGAAAATAAATTCTCATATATAACGTTGACAGATCAATAACATCATCCGGTGTTCCCATCCAAAGCAGTGCAAGCCTTGCAAAGAATAATCCCACAAACGCCATCACAACACCACTTACCAATGCCAGCGCGATTGCCGTATGCACCGTATCGGACATCTCCTTATCTCTTCCAGCTGCATAATATCTTGCCGCAAGTACATTTGCTCCAAGCGAGATCCCAATAAACAGATTCGTAAACAGATTAATCAGCGCCGTTGTCGAACCGACTGCCGCAAGTGACTCACTTCCACTGAATCTTCCAACTACAATAATATCCACTGCATTAAACATTAATTGCAGAATTCCAGAAAGCATAAGCGGCAGGGAAAAGGAAATCAGCTTATCCATGATCGTTCCATTGCACATGTCAATTTCATATTTATTCTTTTTCAATTTCTTTTATCCCTCTTTTTCATATTTCCCCATACTTATGATGTTGGGGTCAAAAGATGCCATACGAATTGTTCCGTACTTCGTACTCCCACAATTCTACCCAATATTCGCATATCGTGAAGCTGACGCTCCACTTTTATGCTCATATCGGGGCGGGTCATTAAGCCATAAAACCACTCCTGTGCAAGCACATCGTGGTTTCAGGCTTTTGACCCTGGCATCATACTTATATCATTTTGTACATATTTCCCCTTGACATACATATACTTAAGATGTAGTATGGCATTATGTTAAACATAGTTTTTAATACTATATATCGCATTATGTTTGTTATTAATTTGTGAAACTTACAGAAAGTGACTTGGGCATGTGCTGTGAGTACATGTAATCGTAAATTTGGACGAGTTTCGCAATTGCTTAATCATACAAAATCTGAAAGGAGACATCTGTTATGCAATTTACAATTCGGGAACCAGGAAGTGCAATCACTCATTTCATCGGCTGCTTAATGGCCTTAATCGCAGCCTCGCCCCTTTTAATCAAGGCTCATGGGAACTCTACAAACCTGCTTGCTATGGCAGTATTTGCAGGAAGCATGGTGTTACTCTATGGTGCAAGCACAATGTACCACAGCATCTGTCATGTATCTGCAAAGGTACTTTGCGTATTCCGAAAGCTCGACCACATGATGATCTTTGTCCTGATCGCAGGCTCCTATACACCAGTCTGCATGATCGTCCTCGGTGGTAAAAAAGGCTATACGCTGCTTGCCCTTGTATGGGGAATCGCGCTGATCGGCATTATAATAAAAGGTCTCTGGATCACTTGCCCGAAGTGGTTTTCTTCTATTATATATATTGCAATGGGCTGGACATGTCTTCCAGTCTTTGGTACACTCTTTCGCACATTGCCGCGCGCAGCCTTTGGATGGCTTCTAGCAGGTGGAATCATCTATACGATCGGCGGCATTATATATGCACTGAAGCTTCCTGTTTTTAATTCCATGCATAAATTTTTCGGCTCCCACGAGATCTTCCACCTGTTTGTTATGGGCGGAAGCATCTGCCATTTCATTTTTATGTACCAGTATGTCATTTAATTTCTTTATCCTGTGAAGCAGCTTCCTCTGATTCTGTCTTTGGAATTTCTTCCGGAGTTATTAATTCTTCCTCCGCAGCCTCCTCTGTGTTGTGGAGGAATTTTTGTGACAGCATATCTTTCTTTTCTTCCCAGAAAGCAAGCAATGCAAGCTTCCTTTCCGTCCGTTTTTCTTCTTTTTCGCACAGCTTTTCCATGCGCTTTTCTTCCTTAAGTCGGAGCTTTTCTGCTTTATTTTCCGCTTTCATGCGGGTTTTTTTGTTCTTTTTGACCTGTTTTCTTGCAGTCTTTTCCACACTCCGGATCACACCTTTGGCATCACTGATCCGCTGCTTTGCCGCACGGTATGGATCATACAGAAAATACACCGCAGTCGTAAGCACCAGCACAATAAGTCCCGCACCTAATCCATACGTAAGCCCCCGCTCATAATAAGAATAGTGGAGCTCATACCCGATAAATAACACAAGCATGCCTGGAAATAAAAGTGCGCCAGCCAGCCGGCAAAGTATCCGCCAAAGAGCGAAGCATTTCTTTTCATGGATCAAAACAGCCGCCTGGACTGCGGTAAAAAACAGCATTGCAAGTGTAATCTGATCGGTTACACCATGCAGATACCAGCAGAACACGCCAAGTGCTGTGGAAAGAAAAAACATGGCAAGTGCAAACCCTCTGTAATATGCATAGCCATATTCCCGCATGCCCTCTAACTTATCCTCACTCAGATCATGCATTTCATAAATCCGACGGTCGAGACGCTCCTTCATGTCCTTTCGGTATCTGCGGCCTTCCCCTGCATGCTTCATATTCTGATCCATATCGGAATCCAGCTCATGCAAAATCTGCTGTTCAGCAAAGATCTGCTCTAGCAGCTTATCCTCTTCTTCTCTCCTGCGCACGATCTCATCCCGGATCCATACTGCCTTCTGCAGCTCGAGGCTCTCCTTTTCCACCGTAGCGGGCTGCTTTATTTCCTGCTCCTCTATTGTCTCACGTTTGTCAAGTTCCGGATTCTCCATAAATCTCCCCCGCTTTCCTGCCCGTCTGCTTCATATAGCTATCTTTGTAGTCAATGTCGATACATTCCTGTTCAACCGGATAAAGATAACAGCTGTCAAGATGCTTCTTCATCACGCGCTTACCACCACAATCTCCACGAAGCTCCATAAGCTCCGGCTCAATTCTGGATGAAAACATGACCGGATTGCCATACGCGCCATTCTCGCTTACGCAGCCAACAAGCTGTCCGGATGTCATCATCCCCTCCATAAAAGCAGACAGACTCTCCTTTTTCATATATGGCTGGTCTGCTACCATAAATGTATCATAATTTCTGCCCTCCTGCCATAGACGGCAGGCATTTCGTATACATACTCCGGAATCTGTATAAGCAGCGTTTTTTCCCGAAAGCCTCCAGCCATATGCAATGCTCTCCCGGATCGTATAGGACATTCCAAGACGGCTGTTTTTTGTAAGAAATGGATGAATCCGCTTTGCAATCAGCTGTTTTCCCTGATTGCAAAATTCCTGCTTCCTTGCTGCAACAGCTTCCACAATCGCCTGATACTGTGATGCCACTATCAGCTCATAATTTTCTTTTTCTTCCAATATAGAAAGCAGCAGGTCAAGCCCATGACGGTACATGGGCTTTCCAGCGACCGGATAAAGGAGCTTATTCTCCCCAAACCGCACACTGTTTCCTGCTGCCAGATAAATAATTCTATTATGCATGCTGTTCCAATGCCTCTAAGATCTTTTCCGGTGTAAAAGGTACTTCCTTGATAAATACCCCGGTTGCATTGTAAATTGCATCTGCGATTGTCGGGCATGGCGTATCAATCACAAGCTCTCCAATGGATTTTGCCCCAAATGGACCACTTGGTTCATAGCTGCTTTCAAATGCAACACGAATTTTTCCAATGTCGAGACGGGACGGAATCTTGTAATTCATCAGTGAATTCTCTGAAATCGCCCCACGGCTTGTATAGGTAACATTCTCATATAATGCCATACCAATTCCCTGCGCAATTCCACCCTCTGTCTGGACACGCGCAAGATTCTCATTGATAACGGTACCACAGTCCACAACACCGACATAATCCAAAAGCGTAAGCTCTCCAGTCTCCTTATCCAGCTCGATCTCACACATTCCAACCATATACGGTGGCGGTGAGGTTGGTGAGGAATGGGACTCGGTTACCTGGATCGTCTCACAGTTGCCACACATTGCCTTTGTCGCAATGTCAAGCAGTGAAACCTTTTTCTCTGGATTGTCCCCACAGATCACTCCATCCGGGACAAATTCCACCTCTTCCACTGAAAGTGCAAGCATATCTGCGCCGATCTTACAGATGTGCTCCTTTAACCTCGCACATGCCTTCTCTACCGCAACACCGGTAACATACGTCGTACTAGACGCGTAGGAACCGGAGTCATATGGGGAAAAATCGGTATCCGCACTGTATACCGTTACGTCATCCACCGTGCAGTCCATACTCTCTGCCACCATCTGTGCAAGGATCGTATCACAGCCGGTTCCCATATCTGCTGCTCCGATGACAAGCGAATACTGTCCATCCTCTGTCAGCTTCACCGTCGCACTTCCGACATCCACACCAGAAATACCGGAGCCCTGCATTGCAATGGATAGCCCTACGGATCGGATTTTGCCATTTCCCATATCGCGGCATGGGTATTTTTCATCCCATCCAATCATCTCCTTTGCCTTCGTCATACATCGGTCAAGGCTGCATGAAAGACAGGTTTCCCCATAGTATGCATCCATTTTATTGCCCTCGCGCACCATATTGATCTCACGGATTTTTACCGGATCCATATGAAGCTTGTCGGCAAGCTCACTGACTGCGGATTCCAATGCAAAAATTCCCTGTGGTGCTCCATAACCGCGGAAGGCTCCTGCTGCCTGCACATTTGTGTATACAACATCGCAGGTAAAACGGTGTGCCCTTAAGTTATTGGAATACAGCGGAATTGATTTATGTCCGGAAAGTCCGACCGTTGTCGGGCCATGCTCCGAATAAGCTCCACTGTTGGAAAGCGTATAAAGATCGATGGCGCGGATTCTTCCTTCTTTATCTGCTCCAACCTTTACCGTAACCTCCATCTCATGACGCGGGGAGGCTACGATCTGGCTTTCCTCTCTCGTATAAATGATCTTAGACGGCTTCTTTGTCATCCATGTCACAAAAGCCGGATATAACTCTGCGACAACGCTCTGCTTCGCCCCAAAACCGCCCCCGATACGCGGCTTTGTAATACGGATTTTTGATTTTGGAATGCCAAGTGCATTCGATAAAATTCTTCTACAATGGAAAATAATCTGCGTGGAGCTGATCACATGCAGTCTTCCGTATGTGTCGATCTCGCAGTAGGTGCGGAACGTCTCCATCATTGCCTGATTATTTGCCTTACAATGATAGGTTCCTTCCACGATCTCGTCACATTTTGCAAATTCTGCTTCCAGATCGCCATGCTCGTCCTCGCTATGTGCCACAAGATTCCGTTTATTGTCCGCTCCAACCGGACAGAGGGCTTTCCAGTTCTCCTCCGGATGAACAAGCACCGGATTATCCTTTGCAGTATGTGGATCAAGCACCGGTGTCAGCACCTCATACTCAACCTTGATAAGACGCATTGCCTTTTCCGCAGCCTCCAGCGTCTCCGCTGCAATGATTGCGACCGGATCTCCAACAGCACGGAGCCTCTGATCCAAAATCTGTCTGTCATAGGCACTTGGCTCTGGGAATGTCTGACCTGCAACCGTAAATCGCTCCTTTGGCACATCCTGATAGGTGTAGACCGCCTCAACCCCCGGTACCAGATATGCCTTTGCAGTATCAATGCTTTTGATCAGGGCGCTCGCATACGGGCTTCTTAAAAGCTTTACAACAAGGCAGTCCTGCGGTGTCACATCATCAACATAGACCGGCTGCCCTGTTACAAGCTGCATCGCATCTTTTTTTCGGATCCGCTTGGTCACTACCTTATATTCACGGTCATCACTGTGTAACATTCGCCTGCACCTCCCCTTTTTTATAGGCAAGATATGCCTTGATTCCTCTAAGCTGTCCCTCATAGCCGGAGCAGCGGCAGAGATTTCCTGCTAAATATTCCCGGATTTCATCATCGGTCGGGTCCGGATTTTCACGGAACATCGCAATTGCATTCATCATAAAACCAGGATTACAGAAGCCGCACTGCTCTGCCCCTTCATCTGCGACATAAGCTCCAAATGCCTTTGCCTCTTCCTGAAGTCCCTCAAGCGTCACGACCTTACAGCCATTTACCCTTGCTGCAAGCGTGCTGCAGGAGAGCACCGGCCTGTCATCCACAAACACCGTACAAAGACCACAGTTTGAAGTCTCACACCCACGCTTTACACTGAAGCATTTCAACTCCCGTAAGAGGTCTAAAAGAATTGTATCACTCTCAATGCTTTTTGTGATTTTTCTTCCATTCAGCTGAAATGAAAGCTCCATTACTTAAGCCCTCCTTCTTTCTTCTCTGCCATCAAAAGCAGTGCCCGTTTTGTCAGCACACCTGCCATTTTACGGCGGTATTCTGCGCCTGCACGGTAGTTACTGCCTGTTGTTACATGTGCTTTTACATAATCTGCAAATAATGCTGCGTTTTCCTCTGTGATCCCATCGGAGCAAATGCCCGCTTCGTCACAAAACAGCACTGCATGTCCTGGTCTTGCCCCGATTGTGCCCTGAATTCTTCCATCCACCTCTGCCATACAGCAGGTCAGCACCGGAAAATCCGTCTGACTGTTCCGGATACTTAAGTAGGCACAACGCTCCACCTTTTTGGGCAGAATCACATACTCGATAATATCCCGGTCCGGCTTCTCCTTCACATAATCGGAAAGTGCCACCTCTCCTGCTGCATGCAGCTTAATCCGTGCATCAAGTGCAAGGAAAAGTGTGAGCACATCAGAAAATCCATATCTGCCATACAGACTTCCACCAACCGTTGCCATGTTGCGGAACTGTACTCCTACAATATGACGCACGCTCTCCCGTGCTGCGCCATGCAAATATCCAGAAAGCCCCTGATGACATTCAAGCTGACGGAGTGTTGTCATTGCACCGATCACAAATGCATTCTCCGTTTCCTCGATCTGATCCAGTCCCAGGCCTGATAAATCAATCACGCCTCCAATCGTGCGGTTCTGCTGTCTTAACCACAAATTTCCCGCCATAATATGATTTGCCTTTTTCTGGTTTAATTCATACGCCTCATCAATTGTTTCTACTTTGTAATACTGCTTAAATCGAAGCATTGCCCCACCTCATTTTTTATTTGTTGTCTGCTTGTTCTACAGGCTGATCCTTTGGAAGAATGACATTGAGGATAATTGCAACAAACGCTGCCGGAACGATTCCGGATTCCCCACAGATCAGCTGTAATACCTGCGGCAGATTTGTAAGAATTGCACTGTTTGCCCCAAGGCCATATCCAAGACCAAGTGCTACGGATACGATCGTAATATTTCTTGCGTCAAGCGGCTCTTTTGTGATCAACTGGATACCACTGATTACGATAGAAGAAAACATCATAACGGCGGCCCCGCCAAGTACACTCTGCGGCATAATGGAAATCAGTGCCGCAAGCTTCGGAAACAGACCACAGAGAATCAAAAAGATTGCTCCACAGGAAAGTGCCATACGGTTTACAACCTTTGTCATCGTAACAAGACCGACATTCTGGCTGAAGGATGTATTTGGAAGTACACCAAACACTGCTGCAAGGGAAGATCCAAGTCCATCACACATAACACCGCCGGATAATTCCTCATCCGTTGCCTCTCTTCCAAGTCCGCCAACCATAACTCCGGAAATATCTCCAACTGTCTCAACCGCGGTAACGACAAACATAATTAACACCGGAATGATTGCCCGCATATCAAATACCGGCTTTACCGGAAGAATTGCAGGAAATGCAAACCAGCTGGCTTCCTTTACCTTATCAAAATTTAAAACCCATGCTTTTGTATACTGTATTCCATCTGCATCGACCCCGGTTGTCGGAAGCATGACGCCCATAATCCCACAGATAATATAGCCACAGATAATACCGATCAGAATTGCTGATGAACCTGCAATTCCTTTTGCAAAATGCTTCACAGCAAGAATAATGCAAAGCACAAGCAGACCGATCAGAAGGTTCTCAATAGAACCAAAATCCTTTGCAGAAGCACCTCCTCCAAAGGAATTTACTCCAACGCTGATCAGGGAAAGCCCGATAGAAAGAACCACCGTACCGGTTACAATCGCTGGGAAAAACTTTCGCAGCGGTTTTAAAAATAAACCAAGCACACCTTCAAAAAGTCCTCCGATAATCGACGCTCCCATAATTGCTCCATAAGCAAGCACTCCGCCGCCCATAATGTTTGCGACACTGCTGAATACCCCGATAAAGCCAGAGCTTGTACCCATAATAATCGGCACCTTTCCTCCGACTGGTCCGATAGAAAACAGCTGGATTAACGTTACAACACCTGCAATGATCATTGCATTCTGCAAAAGCTCCACATATACGGATGCAAAATCGGATGCTGCACCGATTCCGCAGGCACCACAGATTACGATAAGTGGTGTCAGGTTTCCGACAAACATTGCAAGTACGTGCTGCAATCCATAAAGGACTGCACTTCCGGTCGGAATTTTTCCGTAAAAGTCATACGGCGAAGTGAACTCTTTCGTTCCCTTTGTCTCTTTTGTGATTTTCATAGTAGTCTCCTTATAATTTTACTTTATCTTAAGGCATCTATCGAATTGCATGCTGGCATGCATGGATGATCCCTTTTGACCCTTTAATCATATTTATGATACAGACGCTCAAATGCAGCAAATGAACGCTCAATCATATCCGCATCCACACAATAGGAAATTCTTACATACCCCGGACAGCCAAAGCCCACCGCTGAAACAATAAGAATATCCTCTTCCCTGGCTTTTTCACAGAACGCATCCGCATCTTCCTCAAGTGCCTTTACAAACATATAAAAAGCGCCGTCTGGCTTAAAGCACTCATATCCAATCCTTGTAAGTCCATCATAGAGAAGATCACGGTTCTTCCGGTATGCCTGAATGTCCCCGGTTGCGCCCACACAGCGTGCCACCACCTTCTGGAACAGACTCGGTGCACATACATAGCCAAGCGCACGGCCGGCTCCGCAGATTGCCGCATACAGGCACTTACTCTCATATGCTTCATCCGGTACGAGTACAAAGCCAATCCTTTCTCCAGGAAGCGAAAGCGATTTACTGTAAGAATAGCATACCAGTGTGTTCTCATAATATTTTGTAACATATGGAACTTCGACATCATATGCGATCTCACGGTATGGTTCATCGGAAATCAGAAAGATCTGTGTTCCGAATTCTTTTGATTTCTGACGAAGAAGCTCTGCAAGTGCTGTAATCGTCTGTGCTTTATATACCGCACCGGATGGATTGTTCGGTGAATTGATAATAATTCCCTTCGTATGCGGTGTCAGCGCAAGCTCCAGTGCCGCAAAATCAATCTGGAAATTTGAGGTATCCGGTGGAATGACTACAAGCTTCGCCCCCGCTGCTTCCACAAACACGCGGTATTCCGGGAAAAACGGTGCAATTGTAATAAACTCATCCTCCGCAGATGTTGTAAGGCTGCGAAAGCACAAAGAAAGCGATGCTGCTGCTCCCATCGTCATATAAAAGTTATCTGCATGAAAATGTGTTTCATAGGTCTGATTCAGGTAATCCGCAACTGCCTGTCTGCACGAAAGATCTCCCTGTGCAGATGTATAGCCATGCAGCTGTATGGAATTTAACTCCTCTGTCAGCTCACAGATCAGTTCATTGACACAGTCTGGTGCCGGGACAGTTGGATTCCCAAGGGAGAAGTCATAGACATTCTCTGCCCCGACAACCTCTGCCCGTTTTTTTCCATATTCAAATAACTCACGGATTGCAGAACGTTTGCTTCCAAGCTCATACATTTTTTCTGATATCAGTTCCATAATTTCCTCCTTAAAAGCTTCTATATTGTAAACACAAACGGAGGGAATCCCAATACAGATTCCCCCTTGATGCTTCTTTTATAAGGTATAAAGTTTTACGTGATCCTTCAATTCTCCAGAAAGTGCTTTTGTATTCTGACATTCCTGATTGATCTCCTGCATCGATGCTAAAACCTCCTGTGCAGATGCGCTCGTTTCCTCTGCCGCTGCTGCACTCTGTTCTGCTGACTGATTGATCTCCTCTACTGCCTCACTGATAACCTTGCAGATGTCGGTCAGATCCTGTGTGATTTCCCCAAGTGTTGTGATCTGTCCGTTAATTCCATTGATACTATCTGTAATATCGGAATATCTCTCCTGCGTATGATGAACGCCATCAACCTGCTTCTCAACATTCTGTTTTACATTCTCGCTCTGCTCTGTCGCATTCTGAACACATGCCTTCAGTTCATTTAGCATTTCGTTAATGTCATGCACACAATTTGCGGATTCCTCGGAAAGCTTACGGATCTCATCTGCAACAACTGCAAAGCCTTTTCCTGCTTCCCCTGCACGCGCAGCCTCGATCGATGCATTCAAGGATAAGAGGTTCGTCTGTGATGCAATGCTCTGAATCATATCCGATGCCTTTGCAATGCGTTCTGTACTTGTATTGATTCTTTCAATGCTGTCAAAAATCTTTGTAAAGGAGCTTTCCGCATCCTTTGTTACGGTAGTCAGCTCCTCAAGCACTGCGGTTCCAGCTTCGCTTGCGGCCGCAATCTGTGTACTTGTGTCTGCAAGCTGGCTTGAGATATCCTCATTTTGTGAGGCAATCTTCTCAAGTCTGGACATCTGCTGTCCTGTCTCCTCAATACTGCTGACCTGATCATTGACACGGGCTGCAATATCAGAGATTGCTTCTGTGATTTCGCCGATGTTCCTGCATACCTGATCAGATTTCACATTCATGGAATCCGATGCTTCATTTAAATCATCACTTGACGTTGTAAGCATTCCCATAACGTCCTTCATAGAGCCAAGCAGCTCATTGGATGCCGCTGAAAGCCTTGCGATCTCATTTCTTCCCTTGATTGGGATCGGCTTTCTTGTAAGGTCTCTCTTTGCAAGTGCATCCAGCTCTTTCGTAACTGTGCTGATCGGTTTCACAACAGTGATTGTAAAGTAGCGGATAACAATCAGAATAATAACGATCATGACAGCACTGCTTACATAGCTTGCCTTCTGACATCCGCTTATGATCAGATTGATCTGGTCTGCCTGATTCTCAAAGGATTCCTGTGCATAGGCAACTAATTTGTCGACACACTGGTTAATCAGATCCGCATCGTCCATAAAAGACGACAGATAGAAGCTTGCGGAGCCAACCCCTTTTGTCTCCGACTGTTCTGCCATATTCTGCCCCTTCTTACAGAAGGAATCAAATTTCGTAGACACAATGTTCCATCCATTCTCATGCTCTTTGTCAATCGCAACGACTGTTTCAATAGACTTCTCCAATGCCTCAGAATACTTATCAACCGATGCAAGCCCGGTATCCGTAACCGATTGCTGTGCAGTCATCGATGTCATGCTATTCTGCACCTGTAAAATGTCCATGCGGATATTCGATGCTTCCGTCATAACAACCATGGATTCCTTCTCCATTTGCTGTGCCGCATGCTTTGCATTATTCAAAACAGAGTTGATTGTAATCTGCGTGACTACATACACTGCAAGTATAATGCCAAATCCAAGTACAAATACCGCATTTAGGGATTTCATGCCTTTCTTTGAAAGCTCGTAGCTTACCGTTTGTCTTTTCTTCCTGCCCTTTCCTTTTCCGTCTGTGTTCTTTGCCGGTTTTGTCTGCTTTTTCAGACTCCGTTCCTTCTTTTGTGCTTTCTTCAGAAGCTTTTTGGCTTCCGGAGAATTCGTCTTTTCTTTCTTTTGTCTGCCCATTCCAGCTCCCCCTACAGTAGAAAAAAGTGGAACTTATGATAAATTCCACTTTCCCTTAAAATTACTATGAAAATATTATATCAGCAAATCGCTTTTTTTTCAATGTTTATACGACATTTTTACACAATTTTTGCAACGCTTTCAGATGCAGATACCTCCACATTTCCATACGCTTCTATAGATGCTCTACTGCTGCACGCTCAATAGAAAGACCTTCCCTGTAGCGTTCCATAAATGCTTCAAAGCCCTGTACATCTTCCGGTTGCGGTTCCACCTTTACGCCTGTATCCCCATGGAATACATTTTCTGCAAGATAAGCATCAAGTGACTGTCCCTTTGACTTGTTTACCATATAGGAGGCAAGGAGTGCCATTCCCCAGGCTCCGCCTTCACCTGCTGTCTCCATAACAGAAACCGGTGTATCCAGTGCTGCTGCAAGGATATTCTGTCCAACCCCCTTTGTCTTAAACAGGCCACCGTGACCAAATATCACATCGATCTTTACTCCCTCCTTCTTTAAGAGGATATCAAGCCCGGTCTTTAACACGCCAAGCGATGCATACAAATTCGTGCGCATGAAGTTGGCAAGGTTGAAGCGGCTCTCCGGTGAGCGGACAAACAATGGTCTTCCCTGATCAAATCCGGTAATGTGTTCCCCGGAAAAATAATTATAAGCGAGCAGCCCGCCACAGTCTGCATCCCCTTCCATAGCCTTGTGGTATAACGTACCATAGAGATCATTCCTGTCAATGTTCATTCCGAATGCTTCTGCAAACTCTTTAAAGATGCCGATCCATGCATTCAGATCCGAGGTGCAGTTATTGCAGTGTGCCATCGCAACAAGATTTCCACTTGGCGTTGTCACAAGGTCGATCTCATCATATACCCTTTTTAACTCCTTCTCCAGAACAATCATGCCAAACACAGAGGTTCCAGCCGAAACATTTCCTGTTCTTACGGCAACACTGTTTGTTGCAGTCATACCGGTTCCTGCATCACCTTCTGCTGGTGCAACCGGAACCCCCGGTTCCAGATTACCGCTGATATCGAGTTTTTTTGCCCCTTTTTCCGTCAGATAACCTGCCGTCTCACCTGCGACAAGTACCTTTGGAAGCAGCTCCTCTAATTTCCAGCTGTACCCCATCTGGGACACTTTTTCATCAAACTGACCGATCATGCGGGCATTGTACTTCTTCGTCTCAATGTCAATTGGGAACATTCCGGATGCCTCGCCGACACCGATTGCCTTCTCCCCGGTCATCTGCCAGTTAATATAGCCAGCCAGTGTAAGAAGGGTGTGGATCTTTTCCACATGTTCTTCTTTGTTCAGCATTGCCTGATACAGATGTGCAATGCTCCACCGCTGCGGAATATGATACCCGAAAAGCCCAGTCAGCTCCTCCGATGCCTGTCCTGTGATTGTATTTCTCCACGTGCGAAATGGCACAAGAAGCTCACCTGCTTCATCAAATGCCATATAACCGTGCATCATGGCACTGAAGCCAAGTGCACCAAGCCGTTTAATGGTACAGCCATATTTTTCCTTTACCTCGGAAAGCAGGCTCTGATAGCAGTCCTGAAGTCCTTCCCAGATTGCATCTAAGCTATAGGTCCAGATATTTCCGACAAGCTGGTTTTCCCAGTCGTGAGTTCCTGCTGCGATTGGCTCATTATTCTCGCCGATCAGAACTGCTTTAATACGTGTTGATCCGAACTCAATTCCAAGGGAAGCTTTTCCGCTTTCAATATAACTTTTCTGATCCATACTATCCTCCCTTAATTTTGTCCATAGTAAGCATTTGCGCCATGCTTACGGAAGAAATGCTTATCGCGGATACTGTCTGGTGCCGGTTTTACCTTTGGATTAATCAGTTCTGTCTTTGCTGCCATTTTCGCAACCTCCTCAAGCACAACGGCATTATGGACTGCTTCCGCAGCATTCTTTCCCCAGGTGAACGGACCATGGTTCGTGCAAAGCACACCCGGTGTATACATTGGGTTTATGCCTCTTGTCTCAAAAGTCTCAATGATCACCAATCCGGTATTTGTCTCATAGTCTTCCTTGATTTCTTCTGGTGTCAGGCTTCTTGCACACGGGATCGGGCCAAAGAAATAATCTGCATGCGTTGTTCCATACAGCGGGATATCTCTTCCTGCCTGCGCCCAGGCGGTTGCCTCCGGGGAGTGGGTATGTACCACACCGCCGATCTCCGGGTATTTTTTATAAAGCTCAAGATGCGTTGGTGTATCGGAGGAAGGCTTGTATTTTCCTTCAACCTTATTGCCTTCCAGATCCATGACAACCATATCCTCCGGTGCCAGCTTATCATAATCCACACCGCTTGGCTTGATCACAAAATATCCGCTCTCGCGGTCGATGCCACTGACATTTCCCCATGTGTAAGTGATCAGTCCCCGTTTCGGAAGCTCCATATTTGCTTCATAGACCTGTCTTTTTAATTCCTCTAACATTGTGTTTTCCTTTCCCAATTAACGGTATACAACATCTCCAAGAAGAAGATCGCGTTTGAAGTCGCGGATCCTAGTATCTTTGTCAATATAAACAGCCTCGATTCCCATTGCAGCTGCCCAGTCTCCCATCTGCTCTGCCGTCAGATCATAGGTAAATGCAGTATGATGTGCGCCGCCGGCAAGAATCCATGCTTCTGCACCGGTACGTAAATCTGGCTGTGGTGTCCAGAATGCAGTTGCTACCGGAAGCTTTGGCATTGGCTTTTCTGTCTTCTTGCAATCTACATCGTTAATGATCAGACGGAAACGGTTTCCAAGATCGATTAAGGATGTGGCAATACCATGTCCTTCTTTCGAAGTAAAGACAAGTCTTGCAGGATCTTCTCTGTCCCCCATGGAAAGCGGCTGGCATTTGATGCTGACCGGACCATCCGCAATCGTCGGGCAGATTTCTAACATGTGTGCCTCAAGGATTCCCTCTTTTCCCGGAACAAGATTATAGGTATAATCCTCTAACATAGAAGTTCCCTTTGCTTCCTTCATTCCAGCTGTCATAATCTTCATCAGACGTACCATTGCAGCAACCTTCCAGTCACCCTCTGCACCGAAGCCATAGCCTTTTTCCATCAGTCTTTGGATCGCAAGTCCCGGAAGCTGCTTTAATGCACCAAGATCTCCGAAGTGTGTCACAATTGCCTGATAGTTTTTCTCCTCTAAGAAACGTTCGAAGCCCAGCTCGATCTGTGCCTGTACGGCAACGTGGCGTTTGAATTCTTCCGGATCCCTTCCCTCTAAGAGAATATCGTATTTGTCATAGTACTCATCCACAAGCGCATTCGTATCCGATTCGGAAACTGCTGCAACAGATTCTGCGATCTCGTTTACCGGGTAGGCATCAACCTCCCAGCCAAATTTCAGCTGTGCCTCTACCTTATCCCCTTCGGTTACTGCAACATTTCTCATGTTGTCAGCAACTCTCATAACGCGGATGTGGCTGCTCTCCACGATACCGATTGCTGTTCTCATCCAGGAAGCGATCTTCTCCTGAACTTCTTTTTCGGACCAGTGTCCGACAACAACCTTTCTCTCGATCTTCATACGGCTTACAATGTGGCCGAACTCACGGTCTCCGTGTGCTGCCTGATTCTCATTCATAAAATCCATGTCAATCGTGTCATATGGCAGCTCTTTATTGAACTGTGTATGTAAATGGAGCAGTGGTTTACGGTATTCCTGTAATCCTAAGATCCATGATTTGGCTGGTGAAAACGTATGCATCCATGTGATCACACCAGCGCAGTTCTCATCAATGTTTGCCTCATTAAAGGTTTTGCGGATCAGCTCATTTGTAATCAATGTCGGTTTCCATACGACCTCATACGGCAGAACCCCTGACTTGTTTAATTCATCCACAATCTGTTTTGCATGTGCTGCAACATTTGCAAGACATTCATCTCCGTATAAATCCTGTGAACCTGTACAGAACCAAAATTTATAATCCTTCTGTAATTTCATTTTCCTTCTCCCTTGCCTTTCCTAGCTTTATTTTCTGTTACTATTATATAACTTGTATATTTGTACGTACAAGTTGTTTTTCTTTTCCGATTTTTTCATTGTTTTTTCCTAGATTTAACGTTTCCTTGCATAAAAATAACTTGTATGTTCTTACCTCTAAAAACATACAAGTTATTTTCAGTCTGCCCCCGGCATGGCCGTTATCATCCAGGCGTTCCATATTCGTTTTCCGACCGTTCGAGTGTAGAATCCCGCACGACAACCTCCGGTTCGATCAGAATCTGCGTATCTTCTACCGCAAGCTTCTCCTTCCGGATCAGCTTTAACAGAAGCTCTGCTGCCATAATTCCAAGCTGCTCCTGTGGGTGGGAAACACTTGTAATCCGGATTCGGTTGTTTTTAGCAAGAAGCGAATTGTCAAAGCCAGTGACCGATATATCGCGTGGCACAAGCATTCCATGCTCCTGTAAAGAACGGATGACCTCGACTGCGATCTGGTCATTGTAGCAGACAACCGCATCAAGCAGCACTCCACTGCTCATATAATCTGCAATCGCATCGCGTGGCTTGATCTCCCTGTCCTCCGTGTAAAACCATACAACATAATCCGGATCATAGAGAATACCTGCCTCCTGCAGCGCATGTACATAACCCTTGTGCCGGTTTCTCCCCTGAATATCATCTGCCTTAAAAACCCCTGCAATCCTGCGGTGTCCCATCGTGATCAGGTATTTCGTAATCAGATACCCTCCCTGTACATCATCCATCAGAACATACGGCTTTTTCATCATCTGTGCAAAGCAGCCCTGAATAAACACATAAGGAATATCATATTCATCCATCTGTTCATAAAGGCTTGTATGCTTACAGGAAATCTGGCTTTTACTTGGTTCAATGATCATGCCATCGATATCCTTCGACAAAAGCTCCTCGATGCAGCGTGCCTCCGCCGCCCTTGAGTTCCCAGTTGTCTTTAAAATAATGCTGTAGCCATTTGCTGTAAGCACGCGGTCGATGCCCTGAATGACGCGCGGAAAAATATAGTCGGACAGATACGTTGTGACAACCGCAATGTTTTTCGATGTTTTTGTATGCTTCACGCGCTCGGACACAAACGTTCCTCTCCCGTGCTCCGCGTACAGATACCCTGCCTCGGTAAGCTCAGCGATCGCTTTTCTTACGGTCTGTCTGCTGATCTCATATTTCCTTGCATAATCGTTCTCTGACGGGATCTTCATGCCTGCGGTAAGTGTTTTCTTCTGGATCTGCGCCTTAATGTCCTCCATCAGACGATAATATTTTGGTTCCTTTCTCATTGTTTTCTCATATACTCCTCATAGATCTCGCGCGAAGTGCGCATAAGCTCTTCCTTCAAATTGGCGGCACTCATCCTAAGTGCTCCCTGTGACATTACCGTAAGCTGCTCCAGCCCATCATTCGTTGCAACCGTCACACGATTTTTTCTTCCGATCTCATGTACCAGCTTTTCGATATAGGCATCCGCAGTCTGGTCTGTTTTCGTATATACCACCTCAATGTCATGATACTTTTCAAAGGATTCCGGATGCCCCTTTGCTTTATAGGCATCAAAGACAACAATTACATGACATTTTCGGTAACCCTGATAACTTCCAAGCTCATCAAGAAGCTTTCCCCTTGCAGAATCGATGTTTACCTTCGAAAGCTCCTTTAATTCCTCCCACGCAAAAATGATATTATAGCCGTCCACAATCAGATACTCTTCCTGTGGCTCCTTCGTTGGATAAATAACATTTCCCTGCTTGTCATGCTTTGGTTTCCGGACACCAGACATTCCATCTGCTTCCTTCTTTTTCCGCCACTTTTTCCGTTCCTGATCGAGCATATCATCCTTACTCATACCAAATTCCCTTGCATAGATCGCTTGAAGCTCCTTGTCAAGCTCCCATGAATTCGTAGCAGCTTCCGGTTTTTTCGTGGCATGCCCGAACCCATTTCCTGCGCCAAAGCTTACCCCCTCTGTCTCATAAGAAAATCCGTCCGTGTCCTTCTTTTCTTTCTCTGGATGGTAAGCATACGGAAGATGCATATATTTCGGAACCTGATCCCAAGGCACAAGAAAGCCGCCACCATGTGCGCAGAATACCGAGCCTGTCGGACGGTCGGTATCGGCTTCACTGTCGTAACCTGCCGCAGCAATGACCTCCTCGGAATTATGACACACATCATAGCCCTGCAAAGTCAGTGTCAGGCTTCCCTTTCCTTTCGTATAGGAATGTACCTCCGACATATAATCCTGCATCGTAGAAACTGGTGCAGTTCCAGTCAAAACCGCCATATCGCCATCTGCTCCAGTCTCATATTCCGGTGCTTCGCATTGCCCAAAACGAAGCCGGATATCCGACATTGCCCGTCCGACTGTCTCTGCCGGAACCGTCAGCGCAAACGCATACACCGGCTCAAGCAGCACATTTTCGGTCGATTTTAATCCCTGCCGGATCGCACGGTAGGTTGCCTGCCGGAAGTCACCACCCTCGGTATGCTTTACATGTGCCCTTCCTGTTAAAATCGTAAACTTGATATCTGTAATCCCGGCTCCGGTCAGAATCCCCGGATGCTCACATTCCTCAATATGCGTAAGAATCAGCCTCTGCCAGTTTAAATCCAGAACGTCTTCACTGCATGCTGAGCTTACCTGTATCCCGCTCCCCGGCTCTCCCGGTTCCATGAGAAGATGCACCTCTGCATAATGACGGAGCGGTTCAAAATGTCCGACTCCTTCCACTGGCTTTGCGATCGTCTCCTTGTATACAATGCTTCCCTGTCCAAACACGACAGTCACTCCGAAACGTTCCTTGATCAGCTTCGTCAGGATCTCAATCTGTACCTGTCCCATCATCTGGGCATGGATCTCGCGAAGCTTTTCATTCCAGAGAATGTGAAGCTGCGGGTCCTCTTCCTCTAACTGCTTCAGTTTTCCATACAGTTCTGCCGGATTGATCTCCTTTGGAACAATGATCTGGTAATTTAATACCGGCTCTAACACAGGAATCTCGTCTTCTGTTTCTGCGCCAAGCCCCTGTCCCGGATAAGTAGCGGTAAGCCCGGTTACTGCACAGACTTCTCCCGCCTGTACACGGTCGGTAAGCTCATATTTGTCCCCGGAATAGATGCGGATCTGATCTGCTTTTTCTATCTTTTCTCCATAAGCAATACGCTCCTTGACCATAAGCGCCCCACCGGTCACCTTAAGATAAGTCAGCCTGCTTCCCTGTGTGTCCCTTCCGATCTTGTATACACGCGCCCCGAATTCCTTCCCATATTCCGGCTGTAAGGCATACGTGCTTAACCCCAAAAGCAGCTCTTTTATACCGTCAAGCTTAAGCGCAGACCCGTAGAAGCATGGGAACACCTTACGTTCTGCCACAGCCTGCGCAATCAGCTCTCCTTCAATGCTCTGCGTATCCATAAAGCTCTCAAGCATCGGTTCGCTGCACATCGCAAGCTTATCATAAAAAACTTCCGTATCCTGTCCGCTGGAGAAGTCCACGCACCCATCAGAAAGCTCCCGTTCAAGTGCCGCCTGCACACTGCCCCGGTCAGCTCCTGCAAGATCCATTTTATTAACAAATAAAAATACCGGAACCTGATAATGCGAAAGCAGCCGCCAGAGCGTCCTTGTATGTCCCTGCACACCATCTGTCCCGCTGATCACAAGCACCGCATAATCCAGCACCTGAAGCGTCCGTTCCATTTCCGCCGAAAAATCCACATGTCCCGGCGTGTCTAAAAGTGTAATCTCCATGTCATCGATCACAATACGCGCCTGTTTTGAAAAAATCGTAATACCGCGCTCCCGTTCAAGTTCATTCGTATCCAAAAACGCATCCTTATGGTCAACTCTTCCAAGAGAACGAATCTGCCCTGTCTTATATAAAAGTGCCTCAGAAAGCGTTGTTTTTCCGGCATCCACATGTGCCAGTATTCCAATTACCAGTTTTTTCATAGTTTCCTATCCACCGCCATACTTATGTTATTACCTTATGTTACCTTGAAATTCCCAAAATAGCAATGCGCTGTTGCTGGACGTCCGCTTGTTTCTAATGATATAATAAAAAATACGTAGCTATTTTAATTCCCTTAGAATCGTTACAGAACATATTTTTTACGGGAGGCCTATGACATATGAACAAAAAAGAAGTCCTGGAATTAAAACGCCGTTTTAAAAAGGATGACGCCACCTTCACACAGCTGACCGGCTGCTACGTGGATGGCAATCATAATAAAATCTGCAAATTTGGTGGGAAATTTTTAAATTTAGAGGAGGAGGAATACCACAAGTATCTTGAAATTGCAAATAAAGCACTTTCCGGAACACTTGGCAACAATCTTCTCGACCTCTCCTTCCCACTTGAGGAGGAAGAAGTCGGTGGAAGACAGCAGATCCTTATGGCACTGCGTGACAGTAAGCTTGAAGATGAGACGTTGCTCGACACCTACTATGACCTGATCATCGACACCTATGACCATGCCGGCAACTATCTGATCCTGCTTTATCACGACACCTATGACGTCATGACAAGGACAACCGACAATGACGATCTCGATGAATCCGAAGAAGTCTACGATTACCTGATCTGTGCAATCTGCCCGGTTGCATTATCCAAGCCTGGACTTGGTTATCTGGAAGAGGAGAAGCGCATTGGACCGCGCATCCGCGACTGGGTTGTCGGTGCCCCGGAAACTGCCTTTTTATTCCCAGCATTCAATGACCGCAGCACAGATATCCATTCTGCCTTATTCTACACAAAAAATACCAAGGAGCCTCATTCTGAATTTATGGCAAACGGTCTCGGCTGTGACCCGGCACGTACCGCAACCGAACAGAAAATGGCATTTCATGCCATTGTCCGTAACGTTCTCGGTGCCGAGGATGAGCACACGGAAAACCTGCTTGTCAATATCCAGCAGAACCTGAGTGACATGATTGAAGAATATGAAGTTGTTCACGAAGATTCCGATGAACAGTTCCTGCTTGACCAGACTGTTGTCGGAAAACTCCTTGAGGAAAGCGATATTCCAGAGGATAAAGCGAACCGCATAGGAAAGAATCTCACAGAAACCTTCGGAGACAAGCCGCCTGTTGCAAGCAACGTCATTGATTCCAAAGCAATCGAACAGCATGCTGTTGTTATGGAAAAAATTGAGTTACAGGATCAGGTCAACGTCCTGACAAAGCAGTTAGAAGAAAAAACGACGCAGTTAAACGAAGCTGCGTCGGAACTTACCGAAAAATCTGAAGCGCTTGACAGCTATGAAGCTGAGGTAAAAACCTATGATGTCATTCTTCGTGTCAAACCGGAAAAAGCATCCCAGATCCATTCCCAGGAAATCGGGGGCAAACGCTGCCTTGTTATCCCAATGGAGGAAAATGAGCATGCTGCAATAAACGGCGTCAATACAACCGTTTAATTCTCCAATCTTGTACGTTTCCAGTAATTTTTCATTTTACAGGAGGAATCGTCTGTGATCTCCCTGCCAAACCATGGCTTTGGGGAGAACGCATACGCTTCCTCCTCATTTTTAAATTCAATCTCCCCATAGCAAAACTCCCACGGTGTTCCTGCATCAACAAGACAGACCTCCAGTATGTATCCATCCAGTTCATAGGCACGATAATCCTTTTTAATCATCGGAAGGCCTAAAAACTGTACTGTTTGTTCATAAAACTGCTTCTCCACATCCGTCTTAATCTCCGTCCGCGACAACGTTCCATTGCCTTTTACTGTCAGCCGGTAATCTGTTTTGCCGGATGCGTGGTCAATTGCCTTATGAATGCGGATCTCTGGTTCTACACTTAAATATCCCTGTCTGATGTCTGCCTGGCGCAGACAGATAAGCCCCTTTGGGAATCCATCCATCTGAAATTTGCGTTCAATTTCCTGCTCCATTTTTTCCTCCCCATTTTGCGATCACCTGATCAACAACCTGCTGCTTTTGTTCCTTATCCGAGATTGCTGCACATCCGTCCCCCTTCTGTTCTCCATAATTGCCATAGCCCGCATGGTTGCCCCCTTCGATCACATATTCCGTGTAATTCTCCGGCAGATTTTTTTTGTATTTTTCATATTTTCTGCGGTTCAAAACACCATCCTCGCTTCCGTATATACTAAGCACCGAAAGCCTTGAATCCGTAAGATCTGCTGTACTGTATGCCCCAAGCAGTGCAAGACCACAGAACTCATCGGTATGCTTTGCCGCATAGGAAGCCGCCATCGCTCCTCCTAGGGAATGACCCATCAGATACCAGCGTTTGACCGTCTTCTCTTTGCCGGCAACCTGGTCTGCTGCATCCATGTCAAACACCGCAAGCCGAAATGGCATCCGCATCAGATACACCTCATAGCCCGCCTCTGCAAGCTGCTCCATAAGCGGTGCATATGCAGTCTCTTCGACCTTTCCTCCTGGATAAAAAATAATCCCGCTGTCTGTTTCCCCGTCTGGGGAAAATTTATAATACGTGTCTTCCTTTTCTACCATAACAACAGAAGTGCCACGCATGGCATCCTGTGCTTTCTGCGTGGCATGATAATAATGGTTCAGATAGAAAACACTTCCATAGACTACCGCCACAATGATCACCGCTGCGATCATAATAAGCCGGAGCTTTGCGCCATTTTCCATCTTCTTATTCGACTTGCTCATACTCCTCCTACCAGGACAATACTTCTGCTCCATCCTCTGTTACAAGCACCATGATCTCCCACTGTGCGGAAGGAAGTCCGTCGTCGGTGTATACTTCCCAGTTATTTGCCTCATCAACAAAGATATCCGGTTTTCCCATGTTTACCATCGGCTCAATTGTAAAAATCATTCCTGGAACCATTAACATATCCGTTCCGCGCTTTGTATTATAGCCAACCCATGGATCTTCATGGAATTCCAGGCCAACCCCATGTCCTCCGATCTCACGAACGACCGTATAACCGTTTGCAAAAGCATGGTCATGGACTGCCTGCCCCATATCACCTAAATAGCCCCATGGCTTTACTTCCTTTAACCCAAGCTCCACACATTCCCTTGTGACTTCGACAAGCTTTTTCTTTTCCGGACTTACCTCGCCGATGCAGAACATTCTTGATGAATCAGAAAAGTATCCGTTTAAAATCGTAGAACAATCTACATTTACAATATCCCCATCCTTTAAAATAACATCGTCGGATGGAAATCCATGACATACCTGATCATTCACGGAAGTGCATACACTGTATGGATATCCCTCATAATTGAGTGGTGCCGGAATTCCACCCATGGATGTTGTCATATCATAAACAATCTTATCAATCTCAGAAGTTGCCATTCCTGCATGAATGTGCTCCTCAATATAATCTAACACTGCAACGTTGATTTTCGCACTTTCCTTGATTCCTGCAATCTGATCTGGTGTTTTTATGATCTCATGAGATGGAACCTTATGGCCCTCCGCAGCAGCTTTTGCAATTCTTTCATCAAAATTCTGGTGGCATGCCTTATATTTTCTGCCGCTGCCACACCAGCAGGGATCATTTCGTCCAATTTTTACTGACATATTACTCTTCTTTCTATTCTTTCTTCTGTCTTATTGTATGATTTTTTGCCTGATCACGCGCCTCTATGATTCTTCCGGATGTACCGTCACTCTTCCGAAATTAACGCGACTCCATACATTTTTATGGATTGTGTATTTCTGCTTGTCCCGAAGTGCCTCATAGGCATCCCCATAGCAGTCATAATCGCCGTGATCCGCATTCTGAAGCTCCTCATAAATATACTGATACTTCTGCGCAAGTGCTGCCCGCTTCATGGTGGCTGCAATGTCATCTCTTGTCACGCCAAGCCCTGCATCGCCCTCGCGGTCCGTCAGATCTGACCAGAAATCCGTAATACTATTATCCAGGCTTTCCAGTTCTTCCTCCGTAAGTACCGTCTGATCCGCTTCTGCCAGCTGGTAAAAAATCTCATCATGAATTGCCAGCTGGATTGCCGCATTTCTTGCTGCAACCTTCACAAACTGCCCATCCGTATGCATATTCCAGTAGCTGTTTGGGTCATCCGGGTCATAAACCTCTGCCTGCTTTTCAACCTCACCCTCCTCATAGGCAACATAAAATGCCAGATCCCGGAGTGTAAGCTCGGTATCATTTACCCGGACTGCCTTTTTGTCCAGACTTTCCGGGTAATTCAAAGGCTTTTTATTAATGCCCTTTTCATAGCACTGCCAGCCTAAAACAACGGCAAGCACCAAAAGGACGGCTGTCACAATGTATTTTTTTCTCATCTTACTGACAAAGCTTTGCAACAACCTGGTTGATCACCTTTCCATCCGCTTTTCCCTTTAGCTCTGGCATTACGGTCTTCATGATCATTCCTTTATTTCCAGATGCAATCACATCTGCGAATTTCTCTTTTAATACGGCTTCCACCTCATCTGCAGACATCATAGCCGGTGCAAACTCTTTATAAATATCATAGCGTGTCTGATATTCCTCTTTCAGATCCTGACGGGATTCCGGACAACTGTCGATCTGTTCCTTTACCGTCTTTAACTCCTTTAAGATCACACGATTTACAAGCTCTTCCTTAATATCATCGCGGCAGCCCTCATCAATTGCTGCTTTTTTTGCAGCCGATACAAGCCCTGAGATTGCTTCCTTTCTTACCTTATCTCTTGCCTTCATTGCTGCGATCATTTCTTTTTGTAATGTTTCCATCTGCATCGTTCATTTCCTCCTGTTTTTTCATTTTCATATCGAAATATTCAAAACCCGCCCCATACATTCGCAAGACCACACATCCAATCGTGCTTTTCCGCTGCGATGAAGCGCATTCTGCCCATATATGGGGTGGTTACAATAATTTATGCGGCTCTTCTGATTGCAAGAATTGTGTGGCAGTTCACACTGCGGTACTTTGTAATTCCGGCACTTGTTGACTGTGCCTCTACAATACAGCCATTCCCCATATAAATCGCTACATGACCCGGATATACAACAACATCTCCCGCCTGCATATTATTATAGCTTACCGGATTGCCCCAGGATGCAAAGGACTGGGAATATCTTGGTGAGTCAATTCCAAAATGCTGCATAACAAGATGCACAAACCCGGAACAATCGCATCCCTCAGTCAGACTGTTACCGCCCCACACGTATGGGTTCCCGACAAACTGACATGCATAGCTTACAATAGCACTTCCAGATACAACCGAAGATGGGTTATTATCACCGCCTATATTGGCATTATTGCTGTTATTATTACTGCTGTTTCCGCCGCCAGCGCTGTTTGAATTGCTGTTATTGTTCGAACTGTTATTACTATTAGAGCTGCTGCTGCTATTCGAACTGCTGCTATTTGAACTGCTGCTTGTATTGGCTGTTGCTGCTGCTGCCTTTCTTGCATCTTCTGCTTCCTTGGCTTTTCTCGCCTCCTCAGCTGCCTTTTGCTGGGCTGCCGCAATTTCCTGCTGCCGAATGACCTCATTTTGTTCTGCAACGGTCTGGGCATACTGGTTTGCAAGTGTCTGGGCTGCTGCAATCTGTGTATCATAATCCGAAGACTGTGCTTTTAACTCTGCCATTGCACTCTCAAGTGCACTCTGCTGCTCCTTATAACTCTCCTGCATGGATTCCATATCTGCATACTGAAGCTCCAGCTGGCTCTTAAGATCAGCGACCTGCTGTACCGTATTCTGGTAATTTGTCAACATCTCCCTGTCGGACTCATATACTTTATTGACATACTCAATGCGGTTTAACATATCCGCAATTCCATCTGCCCCTATAATCGCTGTCCAGATGGAAGCCGATGTGCTGTTCTCATACATATACTGGATACGGAGCTTCATTGCCGCATACTGCTCCTGCTCCTGCTGCTGGGCTGCCTCAAGGTCAGACTGTGCCTGTGTGATCTGAGCCTCTGTGCTGTCCATATCGTTCTGAAGCAGCTGCTGATTCGTCATGATTGCAGCGACCTCCTGTGCTTTCTGGGATAACTGGCTGTCAATCTGTCCCTGTAAATTCTCAAGCTCACTGATCTGGCTCTTGGTGCTGTCAAGGTTACTCTGTGCCTGATCACGCTTTTCCTTTGCTGATGTTGCATAAACAGTCCATGTATCCTGGCTGATTCCACTGATCACTGGCATCGTAAGCATCATCACTGCAACAAGTGCCGATGAAAGGATCTTTTTCACGCCGCGTTTTTGCTTTATATATGTATATAGCTTCATTCTATCCTGTACCTCCATGACTTTATCCTACACTAAGGCATACCTATTTCTATTGTGGCACAAAATGTGTAATTTTTCCATAGGAACTTTCTTACAAATACTGAAAAAATGCCTCAAAAGAGATTTTTATAATATGAAAAAGACCAGGGACCTTTTCACACCCTGGTCTATTATACTACACTCTGTTATAGAATCAACCGACCTTTTTTACAATCATGATACGGCTTCCTGCCTCTGGCGTCTGCGTTTTCAGATCATTTGTCTCCATCAGCTCCTGAACTGTTGTATGATAAGCTTTTGCTATATTCCAAAGCTCCTCCCCCTGTTTTACAATATAACCGGTAATTCCCGGCTGTTTGTTTAACCGTTTTGTATCTAGCGGTGCCTCCTTCGCACCTGTGATTCTGCAAAAATGGTGTTCCTTCACTGCAAGAACCGCAAGGCTTATCACTGCCTTAATCTCATAGCTTGTGCTGTCAAGAAGGTTCACGCTGATCTGATCTATGCCACAGTCTAACTCAAAGATAACATTATCCGACATTTCCGGAACCTCTATAAGCTGCTCGAATGACAGCATATCCTGGATATGTGCGACCGGATAATTATCATCTGCCGTAACATATAAACTATCCACTGCAAGAACCCCGGAAACATAAATTCCCTCCGGCTTTTGTACCGCCTCATCAATATGAACGGTTCCACAGCTTCCACAGATCTGAAGGATTTTTTCCTTTTCCCGTTCAAGCCGCATCTGATCTCCCATACGGATCTTTGCATGATTTTTCACCAGAAGCTCATTGCAGACTGTATCCTCACACTCCGTTTCCACCTCCCGGTCAATGGCAAACAGATCCTCCAGGACGGGAATTGTCTCCTCACGCCATACCTTGATATCTGCCCCAAATACCAGCTCCATGCCAAGAAGACGTTCTTCACCATCATAATCCTCCCTGGCCTCCAGTTCCATGCTGTCCGGGGAAAATTTTGCCCAGAAAACATCGGTGCTTTTTGCATTGCTGCAATCGATCTTACCCTGAAACGGCACACTCGTCTCAAACCACTGGATCTGTTCCTCCTCATCAGCCCGGTATAAAACACTGATCTGCGCATTTCCCGACACACACAGTACCCCATCCGAAAGCTCTGATGTCATATTTTGTGGACAAATGCTCTGCCAGAGCAGCTTTCCAATATTCGGCTTAGCATTTGGCAGCGCAATCTCATTTCGTACACGCAGAATATCCTTCTTTGCTGCTGCCAGATTTAACATTGTTTCCTCACGGATCTTCTGCTCATAATGCCCGTCTCCAAGCACTGCTGACACAATCTCCTCCTCTTTATTTTTTTCCGCAAAAGCTCTGATTTCAAGAAGCGCCCGTACATCCAGTTTTCTTGAATTAATGAGATTGACTGAAAGATCCTCAATCTCTCCCTCCAGCCGGACAAAGTCTGTCTCTTCTACTCCTTCCATCATGATTTTTTCCTGAAACGGAATGGAACCACTTAACGTCTCAATCCGGTCTTCCTGCTTATCCGTCCTGTACAGTACAAAAAAATCCATTCTTCCCTTCATCCATACTCCCTGGCTCGTGGCCTTTGGCTCCTCAAATGTAAGCGTTCCCATAGTATGTATCACACGGACTGCATCCGGTCTGCTGTCCGGAATAATGGAATCATCATCAAGTGTGATCTGTGTCATGGCATTTGCTTTCTTCCAGCTTCTATTCATGCTCTGCTTTTCAAATTCCAAAAAAATCCCTCCACTTCGAACTTTGTATAAATACATATTCGAAATGGAGGGATTTTATTCCTAACCTCAATGCATAAGCTTAGCAAAGCTTCATGCGGATATCTTTCGTAATAATATCGGTGTAGCTAAATGATAACAGCTGCGGAGGATTCTCCTCCTTGTCATCATCAACTAATACTGTAAAAACACTTGGATATGCTTTCTGGATGACGCCTTCCTGAATATCTACCTTGTTGCGTCCCCGATCCAGCTGGATCATAACTCTGCTGCCACACTGCTGATGAACGGATGCCCGAACCTTGCTGATGTTTGCCTGTACCATATGATGCCTCCTCTATCTGGGTATTTCTAACTGAAACCAAACAATATCTTGTGCTACTTTAGTATAGCATAGTGATAAATCATTAACAAGTGTACCAAAGTACCATATACATTTTTTCTGCATGTTTATGCATAGTTTCCTGAATCCCGCATATTTTCGGCTCTTTTTGCCTATTCAAACACAACTGGTTTTCCAGTAATTTCTGTTTTTACAACAATATAGGGACAGCTCGGCGCCTGGGAAATTGTCTCTCCTTTTTCCGGTCCTTTCAGCTCCGTCTTGAAAAATATGGCATTCGAGGATAAATACAATTCTTTTACTGTAATACTGTATCCCCCCGTCTCCTGCTGTCCATAGCCCATCACAATGTATAAATATTCCCCCGTCTCATAGGTATATTTGAAATGTGCCGTTTTTTTCTGGTCGATCTCATTTTTTAATTCCTCCGGAAGATCTGAATCCTCCACCACCGTATAGTCTAAATCCCGCACCTTCTCCCTTTCTGCCTTCTTTGCCGCACATCCACAAAAAAAGCTGCTTGCCATCACCAAAATTAAAAGACCATGAACTACCCTGATACCGCTTCGATGCGTTCCAATTTCCAGTGTCCCATTCATTTTGTTCCCTGATTCTCTTCCTATATGCCTTATCTCATCCTATGCTGTATGCTGCCTGTCTTATGCCTGAATGATGTTCCTGTGCATGATTGCATTTCCCCATACTCTCCTGTATAATAAATTGAAGTATACGCGAAACTTGCAAAAAGCAAACGCGAATACCTAAAAATTTAAACGATATGAGGTGTAACATGCGTACTATATTCACTGTTTTATTTGTCATTCTCTTTCTTTTGATCGGTCTTCCGATCCTTGGAATCGAGTGGATCATTTCCAAATTTAACAAAAAAGCCGCTGACCTTTCCACTTTGCGGATCGTACAGTTTGGTTTCCGCGCTGTCATGTTTTTCTCCGGAACAAAGCTTACCGTAATCGGAAAAGATAATATCCCGCCTGACGAGCCGGTACTTTATATCGGCAACCACCGTGGTATCTTTGATGTCGTTGCAAGCTATGCGCAGTGTCCGGGACTAACTGGATATATTGCTAAGGATACCATTGGTAAGATCCCGGTCCTTCGCCTTTTTATGAAACGGATCTACTGTCTATTCATTGACAGGTCAGATATGAAGCAGAGCATGAAGGTCATTCTCTCTGCAATTGATTATGTAAAACATGGCATTTCCATCTGTATCTATCCAGAAGGAACCCGTAACAAAGACAAAAGCGATTCTGCCGCTGTCCTTCCATTTAAGGAAGGAAGCTTCAAAATCGCCCAGAAAACCGGCTGTAAGATCATTCCGATGGCAATCACTGGAACCTCAGAGATCTTTGAAGACCATCTTCCATGGATTCACAGCCGTCATGTCATCTTACAATATGGAGAGCCAATCGATATGAAGGCACTCGATAAAGAGACACAGAAGAAGATCGGATCTTACTGTGAAAAGCGCGTTGTGGAAATGTTAAACTCCCACAAAGCACTTCTTTCGTTGTAATATTGTAACTATTTCAAAATACAAATCGACTGCGCCGGCAACGAAAGTACACCATCCTTCAAAGTAATCTCAGAACCGTCCACGGTCAGGTAGCCACGGATCTGCATATTCTTTAACGCTGTGTCCGAAAGGCGGATCGTAGTGTCTTTGTCTGCGGTATTGTATACAATCCCGATTACACTGTCATTCCATGTTTTCGTGATTGCGGCCTCTGTGTCATTGCAGAGTGCATCAATTTTCTCAACCTGTCCTCTTGCAATCTCTGGATTCTCATTCCGTATCCGGATGGCACGTTTATAGTAATTTAACAGCGAAAGCGGATCTTCCTCCTGTTTGTCTACTGCTGGAAATTCTGATGTAATATCGGAATCTGCATCCTCTGGTCCATCACACTCCCCTGTCGTATCCTCTTTTGACCAGATCATTGGAAGGCGTTTATTCTCATCCTTCTGACCAGAGCTTGCTAGCCCGATTTCTTCCCCATAATACACAAACGGACTTCCACTCATCGTCATAAGAAGACCTGCTGCAAGCTTCATCTGCTCCTCATTGTCCTGCAGCACATTGGAAACACGCGCCATATCATGGTTTGTAAGGAATGGTGCATCGATATAATCCGGATTTTCCTCAGAAAAATCTGTCTGATATTTAAGCATACGATCTACAAATGAGGATGCCTTCATGCTGCCTTTCGCTGTTTTTATCAGTGCTCCTTCCGTATTTCCTGCATCAAAATTAAACATGCTCGGCGTTTTGCTCTGATAATAATCTGCAATTGTCATCTCATCTGACCACACCTCGGACACCATATAGAAATCCGGATCCAATGACTTACAGTATTCATAATACCAATTCATAATCTCTGTATTAAAGCTCGTACGGTTTTCCTCCAGATGCATAATTGCATCCAGACGGAAACCATCAATTCCCTTCCCAATCCAGAATGCTGCGATATCCTCAAACTCTTTTTTCAATGATTCATTGGCAAAATTCAGATCTGGCATTTCTGACCAGAAGCTGCCCTCATAATACCAGTTTGTTCCAGACACCTGATAATAGTTGTTATTTACCTTTTTATCAGAAAAATGATAATAATCCACATACGGACACTCTGCCGCATCCGGTGCCTGTCCGTCCGGCAGTGATTTTAAATACTCACATGCCTGTGTGAACCATGGATGCTTTGATGATGTATGGTTCATCTCAAAATCCATAACAACACGGATTCCGCGCTTATGGCACTCTTCAATCAGATTCTCATAATCCGCCATCGTTCCATACTGCTCATCCGGCATATAATAGTCAGAGACATCATACTTGTGATAGGTTGGAGACTGTAATATCGGCATAAGCCAGATCCCATTAAATCCAAGCTCCTTAATATAATCCAGCTTTTCTGTCACTCCGTTAAAATCCCCGATTCCATCCCCATCCGAATCATAGAACGAATAAACAAAAATTTCATAGTAATTGCGGTAATTATCGTCTACAACATTAAGCTCCTGCTCATAATCATATGTGATCTGCTCATATGCAGCTTTTTCTGTTGCTTCCTCTGTCCTAAACGGCTCTGTTGCTGAACTGCTCTGCTTTTCGCAGCCTGCAAAAAGTCCTGCTGCCATGCATACTGTAAGAAGTATGCTTACCATTTTCTTTTTCATTTTTTCCCTTTCCGTTGTCAATCAGACAATTGTAAAACTCTCCAAAATTCACTAATACCTGTACCTGCAAGCCTTATGAAAAAAACCTGCGGTACCGGACAGACATCCGGTTTGCACGCAGGTTTTTTTATGTATTCTGTTAACCTTTAACAGCTCCACCCATTCCATCAACATAGAATTTCTGTGTTGCAAGGAATAAGATTGCGATCGGGATTGATACAACAACGGCACCAG